>DATEDD010000371.1:0-6731 GCA_035286565.1 Anaerolineales bacterium | reverse complement strand
TGGCGATCAGGTTGCCCGTGAAATTTGAAAATGGTTCGGAGTAAAGGATCAAACCAAGTGTGGCGAAAAACGAAAGTTGAAAGCCCACGTCCCAAATCACGAGTGGATTGATGAGCGCCATGATAAGCGCAACCACCATGAGCGCGTTCAAGCCCATATTGCGCCTTCCGAGCTGGCGCGCAAACAATGAAATACTGCCCATGAATGCGGCGCGCATTACTGCCGCATCCCCGCCGACAAGAAAGGCATACATGAAAATTCCGATGATCGCGATCAAAGCGCCCAGGCGTTCATTTGTAATGTTTTTGAAGATGGAAAAGAAAACCCCTGCAATGATGGCAATGTTAAATCCGGAGATGGCAATGATGTGCGCTGTGCCTGTGTTCTTGAAGGCCTCCTGCAACTTGCGCGGCAAACCAGTATCCACGCCAAATAAAATTCCTGCGAACAACGAGGCTTCAGGGTCGTGATAAATACGATAGGTCTTCCCCAGAAGTTTTGATTTTAGTTTGTAAACCTGCGCAGTGACGATGTTGCCGCCATGCCCCGGCAACTCGGTCACTTCTGCAACGGACATGTATGAATGAATACCTTCACGCGCGAGATAATCGCGGTAGGAAAATTGCTCATCTTCAGGCGGGGTTTTTAATTGTCCACGCACACGCAACCGTTGACCATATTCATAAGTCTGATTTTTTGCAACACGCACAAGGATGAATCCAGAAACTGGCAGGTCGCCGCTGCCGCTGTCCACAGCCTCCACATTGAGTTTGAGATTGGTATATCTATCGCGGTAATCGGGCGGCTCGACGAGGAAACCTGTAATTAGTAAATCGTAAGTGCGGTCGTTGTAAAAGGCGATGTGAAACGCATCTATGTTCGGCTGTCGGAATTGATAGTAGGCAGAGCCAAGGAAAAGGGATATTAAAAGGATGAAGGAGAAAGGATGAAGAATGAAAGCAAGTCGTGAGCGTGATGTGTAATGCGTGACCTGAAGGGATAATGCGTAATTGGAGTTGCGGGTTACAAAATAACGAAGAAAGAGGGAAAGAAGAAAGAAGGTGGCAGAAACCGAAATCCATGCCCAGGTGGGAAGAGGGAGCAGACTGGCAAATACGATCCCTGCAATAAATGATAAAGAAATCCACAATAATGGCATATTGTGGATTTTACATTAGATTGAAAGATCACCCCCAATGCAAAAGAAGCATGTGTATACGAAAAGGTTTTCAGTAACCCATGCTCCAGCCGCCGTCCCCGGCGGCGTTTGCAGGGTAAATCTTGCGCCGAGGACGGCGCAAGGAGCAACTTGCGATCACCTCAATGCAAAAGGGGTACAGGCCCTGCCGCAGCATAAAAAAGTGGCAAGCGAGTTATTTATAGAACACTAAAAACTTTTCCAATCAACGGGGTTATATCGTCTATGACAAACTTAATCTTTCCCATGCTCGGCTATCTGTTTGGCTCACTTCCATTTTCGATTTGGATCACACGTTTCGTCAAAGGTGTGGATGTGCGTGATGCGGGTTCGGGTCATGCCACAACAACAAATACAATTCGTCAGGCTGGGTTTGGTTGGGGCGCGCTGGTTCTGATATTGGATATCTCCAAGGGATATATCCCAACACGGCTTGCTTTTAATTATGCGGGCGAGGTTTGGGTGGTCGCACTCACTGCGACTTTTGCAGTGATCGGTCATATCTGGCCTGTGTTTGCAAATTTTCGCGGCGGGATGGGTTTAGCAACTGTCGGCGGCGCGTTTCTGGCTGTAAATCCACTGGCATTTTTGATTTGTGTGGCGATTCTTATTTTGCTTGTGTTGGTCATCCGTCATTCTGCACGGGCGAGTGTATTTGCAGGCATCTTCGCCGCGCCTGTGTTGTGGATTTTCAACATCCGCGATGATGCTTTTTGGGTTGCAGTGGGCGCGGGACTTGTGATCGCAGTCCGCTTTTTGATTGATTGGAATCGCAAGTATCGGGAATTATGGCTGGACAGGGAGAAGGCGGAAAAAAACTCGGGCTGAGATTCTGCTGATTTATAACTCAACAGGTTTGGGCCGGGGAAGAAGCGTTGAAGTCCCATTTCCCCAGCAACTGTTCTACCAAGCTGCTTTTCTATTTGGCAGCTTCGTTCAGCCGAGGCATGGACAAGAGCACGACGGTGATGTTGTCGTATCCGCCGCGCTCATTGGCCAGGGTCACCAGCGCTTCCGCCGCAGACTTCAGGTCTTTCTTCGAGCGGATGGTTTTTTGAATTTCATCATCCCAAACAAGATCTGTGAGTCCGTCACTGCACAACAGGATGGTATCGCCGGGTTCAAGATTAAAACCCTGGTTGTGCCCTGATTCTTCCTCGGTTTCTTCGTTGTCAATCCGCAGGCGAAAATCAACTTCGGGTAATTCTAATCCGCCAAGATACCGGCGGATTACATGCACGTTCGGGTGGCCGTGCATTTGTTCGACTGTGATGACGCCTTTTTCGAATGCTTCCTGCACCCAGGTGTGGTCAATGGTCAGGCGTTGAATATGTTTGCCGCGCAAAAGATAAATGCGCGAATCGCCCACATAGGCCGTGTAAAGTTTATTTTCGATGACCCACGCGCAGGCACAGGTTGCGCCCATGCCTTCCTCGTCCGCTTTTCCGGCGGATTGAACGGAGATAGCATGGCTGGCAACCTGAACGGCGGTTTCGAGAATTTCTACAGGTTTTTTTGCGTTACTTTCTGCAACCCCCATGCTGATGGTATTGACTGCAAGTTCGGCGGCCACCTCGCCGGCGCGATGACCACCGATGCCATCCGCAACTAACGCAAAAACGGATGGGCGCGAATCGTCCTTGCTTAACACGAACGATTTGACCGAATAACGATCTTCATTGTTCTTGCCAGACATTCCGGCGTGGCTGAGCGCGGCAACATGCAGGTGGGCAGGTGTGGAAGGGATCATTCTTCAGTATTTTGAACGGTGATCTTGGGAGTTGAAGCCGCTGGGGGCGCTTTTAGCATAAAACGATACGTTAATTGGCCGAAGTTTATCATATCGCCGTGCATCAACCGATGGCCTTCCCGCAACACCGGTTCGTAATTTACCCACGTGCCTGCAATCGAATTGTTATCCTGCAACAGGTAACCGCCCTTATCGGTTTGCCTGAGCCGAGCATGGATGGATGAAATGGAGGGGTCATCCAGGATTTGATTACATTGCACAGGGTCAGTGCCAAAAGTGATTTCTTTTTCAATCAACTGGATGGGCGCGACTGCGGCAGCCTGTCCATCTGAATTAATACGGAGGAGGGAGGCCGGCGCCTCCACACTGGATTTTGAGCCTGCTCCTGTTTTCTTGGACGGCGTCCGCCGCTTTTTGCTCTTCCCCGCAGGGGCCGGGGCGGCTTGCGGAGTATCTTCCGCCCTTGCCAGGATTGGCTGTGTCAGAGGGTCAATACTTGCGCGGTGCGCTGCCTGCGCGGCACGCAGAGTTGGAATACGAAGACGTCCGCTTAGTAGAATAAAAAAGAGCACCAAGCCCGCGATGCTGATCGAACCGATTGTAAGAGGCGTGCGGTATTTTGCCAGGAAGACGGCGGGTCCGCTTGGCGGCTTTATAACCGTGACGATCACGGGAATGGGCATGCTTATTTTATTCAAACCAAGCACATCCATCGCTTCCACCACGATCTGATGTTCCCCACTGCTGTTGTAAGCCTTCAGATCCCAGGTGAAGAGGTTGAATGGTTCGGCTGTGTTCTCATCCACGATCCTGTCATCAACATACAGGGTGGTGCGTGTCAGCGGACGGACATGCCCATCAGGAAATTCAATGATGATCTCGATCTCCTGTGTGGCGGGTAATAGATTTTCCTGGTTGAAGGGATCGTCAGCCGGAGCCTGCCGCGTGATCTGTGAGGATAGCGCTATCGGGAAAGGATTGGGCGGTTGAACATCCACGTTGAAATTCTGCTCGGCAGATGTCACAAGCCCTGAGGGCAGGCTCACCTGCACGCTGAAAGGATGTTCGCCCGAAATATTCACACGCGAAGTGTAGGAAAGTACATAGGTTCGACGCAATGCAGAAAAATATGATTCTGGGTCCGGGAACCTCTCCTCCCCCGAATACTGGAACATGGCGCCGCCGGTTTGGATGGCAAGGTTATTGAAAACCGCCGCGCTTGTGTTGGTGAATGTTGTATTTGCATCCACATACCAGACGAAGATGCGGATGCCGCTTTCATTTGCGCTCTGGATGTACGGCTCCAGCAACGCGGCCAGGTTCGGCTCATCCATTTGGGGAGTGATGAACAGGATGGCGCGTTTCATGCCCAGCCGCGGAGTCTGCGCGTTGACTGTATCAATTGCGGTGGCAAGGGATTGCAGGTTGGGACTGGCAACACGCATGTCAGGTTGAAAGCCGTTTACCCCGACGATGAAATCATTTGCGCCAGCATGATTAATGACCGGTCCCGCCTGGCTGACAAGGCTGAGGTCATCCGGCAGGTTTGCCGGGCGGCTTTGTGCCCATTGTGTGATCACCTGTGCCACGCGTTGAAAGCGGGAGAAGCCATTTGCATTGCGCGCATCCAGTGCCGCGCCCTGATTGACAGCTACAACAATTTGCAAAGGAATGGCGATTTCAGTCAATGAGTCGCTTGGGAGCGGCTGTCCGTTTTCGATAACGGTAACAGCCTCGGGTTTAAGTCCCGAGGTGAAAATTTTTTGGGCGTCGAAGACATCCAAATACGCCGAGACGGTTGGAAAAGCGGATGCATCTGCAGGGTAGAGAGTCGCAGTTGCGAGGTTTTGCTGTGCACGAACAGAAGGCGCAGTGCCAAGCAAGAGACCCAGGCTCAGAAACAGAGCAAGAAGTTTACGCATTTCCCACAACAACAGCCGCAGATTCTGTGGGTTTGGTGAGGCGCAGGTAGGCCAGCGTCCATACGGATTGAATGTAGGCTGTCAGAATACCATTGAGGAAAATGATCACCGGCAGATACAAGGCACAGCAAGCGAGAGCAATATAAACGGGTGTAAAAGATTCATTCAACGCATTCATACCAATAAAAATTGGCAGAACTGACAAAATAATGGGAAGCGCAATGACAAGCCCGATGATTGCGCCGCCAACGGCAAGCACGATCGCCAGAAGGATCATTGAAATTGCATTGGTTTTTACGATTTGCCAGCCGCGTTTTAATCCGTCCACAATGCCAAGGTTTTCGAGCACAATCGCAGGCTGTGCCTGTTCCATGACAACAGCAATCACCCAACTGATTGGGACAAGAATACACAAAAGTGGAAGGATGCAGATAAATCCTATTCCCATTGTGACAAATCCAAATATGACCAATGGAATGAAAATCAACACAAAAGCAAGCCCAAATAAAAAGTTCATGCCGAAGATGCGCCAGAAATAAGGCATGCTCTCAGACCAAAGTTCGCCAAAGGATAATCTCTCTGCGCCAGTCTCGACCTTGTATACGCCTTTAATCAAGCCGATCCTGCCCATCATTCCCGCTGCGTATAAAAGAAAGGATAACAGAACAAGGATTACAACACCGGTAATGATGATCCATAAATTTTGTTCAAAAAATTGAGCAACCTGCTGCATGCCCCGCTCAAATTTTTCAATTGGAAATGACACATCACCGGATCCGGTTTGATAACCGGAGTTTCCTCCGCCGGCGCTGCTCCCACCACCGCCACGCGCAAAGCTGGCGAGAATACCAAAAACCCACAAGACCTTATGTTTCCAAATTGTTTTCCACGAAGTGGTCAGCACTTCGCCAAGGTTGAAATTGTTCATAATGCATCCTCAATCGTGGTCTCGATACGCAAAGAACACTACTTGACCACCAATCGTAAATCTAAAACTTGTACTGAGCTTGTCGAAGTATCGTAAATTGCTTCACTCCCATTCAATTGTCGCGGGTGGTTTACTCGTAATATCATACACTACGCGATTAATTCCGTCCACTTCATTGACGATCCGATTTGAGATTTTCGCCAATAAATCATGCGGCAGGCGTACCCAATCCGCCGTCATAAAATCCTCGGTGGTCACTGCTCGAATCGCCGCCGTCTCCTGATAGGTGCGCTGGTCGCCCATCACACCCACCGATTTTACTGGGAGTAAAACCATAAAAGCCTGCGATGTCTGTGCACCTTTCCCTATAAACCCTGCATTGGATAATTCCTCCAAAAGGATTGAGTCAGCTGCCCGTAAACGGGATATGCGCTCAGGCGTACACTCCCCGAGACAACGCACGGTCAACCCCGGACCCGGAAACGGTTGCCGCCAAACGAGGCTTTCACTCAGCCCAAGCGCTTCGCCCACCAATCTCACTTCATCTTTAAACAAATACTTCAACGGCTCAACCAGTTCAAATTTCATGTCCTCTGGAAGTCCGCCCACATTGTGATGCGTTTTTATTTTCTCGGCTGTGTTCCGGTCAGACGCTGATGATTCAACCACATCGGGATAAATTGTCCCTTGCACAAGAAACTTTGGTCGGCCTACTTTCTCAGCCTGCGCTTCAAAAATACGGATAAATTTTTCCCCGACAATTTTTCGCTTTTGCTCAGGGTCTGTGATCCCTTTCAGCGCACCAAGGAACTCAGCGCTGGCTTCCACTGTGATTAACTCAACGCCCAATCTGCCGCGTAGTGCTGATGCAACCTGCTCACCTTCTTTATGCCGAAGCAAGCCTGTGTCCACGAAGACAGTCACAAGTTGACC
>DATEDD010000370.1:0-2500 GCA_035286565.1 Anaerolineales bacterium | reverse complement strand
CGGCGCCACTGAAGACCAGGCAGATTTTCCCGTCATCTATGCTCAGGCGACTGCTGGAAAAGCGGGTCTTACTGCGGACCTCGGGCCTGATCTGCAGCCTTTGTTTGACGTGATCCTCAAGCATATCCCCGCTCCCAAAGTGGATCCTGATGCGCCTCTACAGTTGCTCGTCACCATGCTTGGCTATGACGATTATCGCGGTGTGACCGCCATTGGACGCGTCTTCGCGGGTACGATCAAAGCCGGGCAAAAGATGGCGCGCATGAAATTGGACGGAACGATCCTGCCTGAAAGTGCCCGTTATCTTTATACTTTCAAAGGCTTGAATAAGATCGAAATTGATGAAGTAAAAGCTGGCGATATTATTTCACTGGCTGGTCTCGAAGGGATTGCGATCGGTGAAACACTTGCCGATCCAGCAAACCCCGTTGCGTTGCCGACCATCAAAGTGGAAGAACCAACGGTGCGCATGACCTTTGGTGTAAATACATCTCCATTTACCGGTAGGGAAGGCACATGGGGTACATCCCGTAAACTGCGTGAACGATTATTTGAGGAACTGCGCACGAATGTTTCCTTGCGCGTGGAAGAAACTGATTCAGCCGAAAACTTTTTGGTCTCAGGCCGCGGTGAATTGCATTTGGGTATCCTCATCGAAACCATGCGCCGCGAAGGGTATGAATTTCAAGTATCGCGACCTGAAGTGATATATCACAAGGCCGAAGATGGCGCTTTGCTTGAGCCGTATGAAGAAGTGCATGTCGAGACCAGCAATGAAACGGTCGGCGTTGTCGTGGAAATGCTGGGGAGCAGGCGCGGCAAAATGACCGAGATGCATGATGCAGGTCAGGGGATGACGCGCATCGTCTATATCGTCCCAACGCGCGGCTTGCTTGGTTTCCGTTATCAGTTTCTCACATCCACACGCGGCGAAGGCGTCATGCACACGATCTTTCATGGATATGATGAATTAGCCGGCCCGATGGCTTCACGTCCGAGAGGTTCCATTGTGGCTTGGGAAGCGGGCGTGACCACAGCTTACTCTCTTAAGAGCGCGGAAGAACGCGGGCAGTTATTCGTGGGACCGGGAGTCAGTGTTTATGAAGGCATGGTGGTCGGTGAAAACGCGCGCGGACAGGATATCCCGATCAATGTTTGCAAGAAGAAACACCTGACCAATATGCGCGCATCCGGAGGTGATATGGAAATCCGCCTGACACCGCCACGTGCCATGAGTTTGGATGAGGCGATTGAATATCTTTCGGATGATGAATTGCTGGAGATAACCCCTGAGAATTATCGAATTCGCAAACGCATTCTGACAACAGATGAACGCGGCAAACAAACCAAGAAGGTGAAGGAACAAATGGGGGAAGCGTAATCTGCAATTTGCAAAGAAAAACATCTCGTGTCCATCAAGGATGCGAGATGTTTTTTTTATTGTGTGCGGGAACTTATTGACAAAACATTGGATTTGTCGAGGCGCTGACAGCACCGACTTCGTTGAACGCCTCCACTTTGTATAGCAGACCTTGACCTCCCGGGTAAAGAACCGATTCCTTGAAGAAGGTCGAATCCACAGGGAGTTCGATAACCAGCTCGCCATTGCGGTAGATGCGGTATCCTTTTTCGTCGCTCGCGTTATCTTTCCAGTTCAAGGAAACATCGGTTTGACCTGTGCCATTGCAGAACCACGTCCAGCCGTTTGTGGTGAAACTTGGCGCTTTCGGCATTTCACCTTGCGCGGTGGGGGGCGCGGGGACTGTTGACACTGCAGTGAAATCACCCGAGGGGGTCGTGAATTCACTTGATAACCAGCATTCACCGTTAATAGTTGAAACGATCCAATAATTTGGAGGAAAGAATCCAATGATCCTGACCGGCTGGTCGGGGAGGATTTGCGCGACGCGGTCGTAGTTTATGCCGGGTCCCGTTCTGCAGTTGACCACATCGCCGACGCTTGCCATCGGTTGTGAAAAAGTTGATGTGGCTTCTGCTGTCATTCCTGAACCGCTTTTCGTTGGGGGGCTGGCTAGCGGAACTGTATTCAGGGCGGCTTGCACGGTCAGCGCGGCGGCTGTTGCGATCTGCGGAGTAGGTGCATTCGAACCAGGTAAATTACAGGATGAAATTAACAAACCTGTTGCAAGCGCCAGACTAATAATCCTTTTCATGAACTTTTCATCCGTTCCTGACGATATTGCATAATTGATTATTCTCCGTCACCTTCGAGCCATGAATCCATGTATTCAGGCTTTTCCATTTTAAGCGCTTGTTTGGTGAGCTGTAATGGGTGGAAGGTATCCACCATGACTGCGAGTTCCTGCGTTTCTTTTTTACCGATGCTGGACTCCGTCATGCCGGGTTGTGGACCGTGGGGCAGTCCAAATGGATGCATACTGATGTCAGAGCGATCGATACCTTTGCGGCTCATGAAGTTGCCCTCGGCATAGTAAATGATTTCGTCAGATTGAATGTTGGAGTGATTATATGGCACGGG
>DATEDD010000369.1:0-3919 GCA_035286565.1 Anaerolineales bacterium | reverse complement strand
CGCCCTGCCAGAGATTTTCATTATTTTGTAGAACTCTTCCTTTTGACCAATCTGTCCATGTGAAACGGCTGACCAATTTCATTTGGTCTTTCGAATCAACGATCACCGTGTTGTGCACGGATGTGTGGGCAAGTCCATTGTGCCAGGGACTTTCACCGCTATATAAATATGTCCCTGCATCACAGGCGATGTTTTGACCTTTCATCCATAAATCTACATGGAGTTGATCGGCGTGGGAAGGACGTGATTGAAAATCTGTGCAACGAATGATTGCCTTGGATTGCGAGCCGCGTAAAACATACACTCCCCCATTTGAAAAATTTTGATTGGTTTGCTCTGGAGCATTTACTTCAGCATTTATAGATTGCGAACCACAAAGCCAATATAGATCTTCATCCCACGCGCCATCTTCCAATAATCTTTTTCCTTTAGTAAGAAAAGAACCCAATTGTAAAAGCGGACGATAATCTGTGAAGTCACAATTGTTCAATGGCAAAACCAGGGCGCCATCGTTTGAGCCGTAAACAGGCATTTGACCAGTTTGCGGATCAATCAATTGATAGAGATATTCTATTGAGGAAGTGGCTACACGATAAACGTGATTTGAGAATGGAGATCCGTTTAGCTCTCCCAATCGCAATGCGTACAAATAGATTTGTAATACAAAGCGATGATAGTTGAGGGAATACATCGCGTAACTACCATCAGGGAAAATCTGTGCGGAGGCTTCACGTTCAAGGAGTTCTCGTCCAAGTTTGAGATATTTTTCCGAATCTTTTAGTTCAGGGAAAAGCAAACCTACCATCCACAAACCAAAGGCTTCGCTGATGGTGTGATTACTGCGCGTGGAAATGGCATAGCCGATGTTCTTGTAAATCCGTTCGGCTTGGGCGGCGACGTATTGAGTAAATTGGGAAATGCGTTGAGGTGAGGAAGCAGGAGAATTGGAGAATTGGTAGAGACCGAACGTCCATGCCATGAGGCGCAGGGCAATCTCCTGTCCGTCCATCCAGTTGGCGCCTGCGTTGGGAGGGTTATGTTCCGCCCAGTCGAGAATGGAACCCCAGAAGGCTTCGGCATATTTTTCATCTTGAGAGGCAGCGTAGGCGCGGACAAGGGTGTAGACAAAGGCGAAGCGATTGGGTTCCCAGATGAATTTGATGTCTGTGGTGGAGTCGTCGGAGATTTGAGACCAGTGCTTAACTTTGTCACTCTCCCGAAGGACATCGGGACGATGTGAGGCGAGCGTCTTTCGCGACCGAAGAGTCTCGCTCTGTTGGGGCAGAGACCCTTCGCCAGCTCCTACACTTCGTTCAGGGCTTCGGCTCAGGGTGACATGGCTTGAATAATAATCTTTATGCCAATCGAGGGGAAAACCCGTTTTTACAAATTCGTGGGCGAAGTATTTTATTTCGCCAGAGAGGATGCGGTCCGCTTCGTCAATGGCGGTTTGCTTATTCCAAGGAATGTTGGGAGGTAAGGGCGCTTCGACTGCGTTTGGTCTCGATACGAGCGAGAAAAACACTCGCTCTACTCGACCTACACTCCGCTCAGCGCGGAGGGGTTTCTTCAACCACGTTTCAAGCGGACGGTCTGCCCATTTGTATTGCGGCATTTGCAAACGGATGAGTCCGGTACGGAGCCGAAAGGCATAAGCGGCGCGAAAAAGCATCCAACGGAAACCAAGATCGCGGTAGAGCGAAGCGAGCGTTCGGAGTTTAGTCAACATTTTTCAGTGCTTCTGGCGTAAAAGTAATTTCGTCTTCATTTGTCCTTATATATTGAGAATCAATTTATTCTTTTGATTCTGGCGCAGCACTTCGTAACCGGGATGCGTGACGGGATAAGAGAATCCAAATAAGCGGCAATCCCAAAATAATAAGCGGCGGCGCATAGGGTCGCCCCCATGACCACGCGTACGAAAGGATACCTGCAAGCAGAGTCAGGAGAATATACAACAGGCTGATGGTTGAATGTTTATATCCACCGATGACGAGACGTTGATAAAGATGCGTGCGATGGGCGGTAAAAAGTTCTTCGCGTTGGAGCGCGCGTCGAATGAACGTTATGCCGGCGTCCATTATGAAGGTCCACATCAGGAGCGTGCCGAGCATCAATGCGTCGCCGCCTTGATCGGCAGAAAGCAGGGGCAGGACAGCAAAGGTATAACCAAGAAACGTGCTGGCAACATCGCCCATGAATATTTTTGCAGGCGACCAGTTATGAAAGAGAAAACCCAAACTGCTGGCAGAAATTGCAAGCGCGATCCAAAACGCAAATGTATTTTGCATGTTTGCAGAAAGCAGCATCCATCCGATACCGCCCGCAAAAGCGACTCCGCCCGCCATACCGTCAATCCCGTCCATAAAATTGTAGGCGTTCGTCAAACCGACGATCCACAAAAAGGTGATTATGAATCCCACTACGCCGAGCTGTAATTCGCCAAACAATGGAATGGTGACTGCTTTGAAATAACCAAAACCTAAAATGGATGTCAATGCCACTATGCTTTGCACGCTAAAACGCAAACGCGGCGAAAGCGAGTGGAGGTCATCCCGCCAGCCCAGCCAGGCGATGATGATCCCGCATACAATGAACAATAATTCGTGGCTAAGGACTGGTCGGTTGAGCGTGTCGAAACCCGCTGCAATCACAGACCATAAGCCTGCTCCGGTTACGAGCAGCACGATCATCCACCCTCCACCACGCGGCGTGGGTGTTGAATGTGAACTGCGTTCGTTTGGGGCATCCAGCAGTTGGCGCTTTTCCGCGTAATACCGGATCAAATACACGCCGCTATAAGATAAAAGGGTGAACAGAATAAATATATAAAATTGATTCATACTGAAATCATTCTCATTTGTTTTATTTCAAGTGCTATACCCTCAGCAAAAGAGCGGGGTTGAAAGTTGAAATCCTTTTGCGCTTCTGTGTAAGAAAAATCCTTGTTTTCGTTCAGACGCAGGATCTGCTCTGCTTTGATAGGAAACGGGAGTCGAATCCGCTCGAAGAATTTCAACATTGCTGCAATTGGCGCCGAGGGGAAATGTATTTTCCATTTGCGTTTGCTCATTGCATTGGCAATCGTGTCAATGATCTGGTTATAGGTCAAAGGGTGTGCGCCAGCGATATTGTAACTTTTGCCGATGGTTTTCTCAGAAGCCAGACAATCAAGGATTGCCTGTGCCACATCGTCCACAAAGATGGGTTGTTGCAGATAATTTCCGTCGCCGAAAACAGGTACGAGCGGGGAATAACGCATGAAGCGAATAAGTCGGCACATGTTGCGGTCACGGACACTGCCATAGATCATGGTCGGGCGCAGGATGGTATATTCAAGTCCGCTGTTCTGGATGGCAGCCTCTGCGACAAGGCGGACTTTTTTACTGCACGCATTCAATTGCGTAAAGATCGCGGTGGTGCTGATAAATATCGCGCGTTTAATACCCGCATTTTTCGCCGCGCTAATAATCGAATCCGCGTGACCGAAGCCGAGCGAGGCGATGTTGACGAGAGCATCTGTCCCTTGCATGGAGGAGGATAATGCATCAAGGTTGGAAACATCGCCCAAGGTCCACTCAATTTCGGGCAGAGTGCGATGCGAGCGGTCACTTTTCTCCCGATAGAGGCAACGGACTTCATATCCATTTTGCAGCAGCAAAGGAACAACCCGCGAACCAGTGAAGCCCGTGCCGCCTGTGATGAAGACTTTCATATCCGCACCAACTTTTCGAGCAAGGCAAGCGTTTCATTTAGTTTATCGCGGCGGTCAAGGTGTTTCACTAAATAAGCACGCGCATTTGCGCCCATCTGCTTTACGCGCGCAGGGTCTTTTGAAAGCTTAAAAATTTTTTGCGCGAGCAATTCATCGTCATTCGGATGCACATACACGCCCCCGTTTGAGGACTCGATCAACTCT
>DATEDD010000368.1:0-2760 GCA_035286565.1 Anaerolineales bacterium | reverse complement strand
GCCGGTGTTAAATTCGCTCCCAATACCTATATTGGTAAAGACAAAACAATCAATAGCCTTTTTGGTGAAGGCTTTGATGCCGTCTTCATTGGGGTCGGCTCTGAAATTGATGCGAAAATGGAAGATGCCCCCGGCACAGATTTACCCGGGGTATACGAAGCTACAGACTTTCTCATCCGCGGAAATGTCGATCCTGATCTACTCCCTGAGGACATGCGCCAGCCGCTTGAAATCGGCAAGCGCGTTGTCGTTATCGGTGGCGGTGATACGGCTTCCGATTGTCTGCGGACTGCGCTTCGACTGAGCGCGGAGGATGTCACTTGTTTGTATCGCCGTACGGAAAAGGAAATGCCCGGCGGAAAAAAAGACCGGCAAATGGCGCGGGAAGAAGGCGCAAAATACCGCTTCCTTACACAACCGGTGAAATTCATCGCAGGCGCGGATGGAAAACTCGCGGCCGTCGAATGTATTGAAATGAAACTTGGCGAACCAGATGCAAAAGGTCGCCGCAAACCTGTTCCAGTGGAAGGCTCAAACTTCAGCGTCGCAGCAGATACTGCCATTCTCGCGCTCGGTTATTGGCCAGACCCCATCCTGGGTAAAACCACATCAGGGCTGGAAACCCATGATTGGGGTTTGATAAGTGTGAAAAACAAATCTACAGGCGAAACATCCCGCCCAGGCATATTCTCCGGCGGTGATTGTGTCACAGGGCCAGACCTGGTCGTGACTGCCATGGTGGGTGGCAGAAAAGCTGCACTAGCGATTGATGGATACTTAAAGAATAAGGAATAACCTGTTGTGAGGGCAGGCTGCAAAGAAGGGCGAGGCTGAACGGTCTCGCCCTTCGCTTTTGTTATAATCCAACTCATGTTCAAGTACATCATCCGAGGGCTTGAAATCACATTTGCCCTTATCGTCCTCGCAATGATCACGGGGTACAGCAACCCATCCCTCACGCATCCCACTGAAAAGATACGCGCGTATACACGTCAGGTGGAATTCAATTATATTTCGTGGATGTCCAATGCTTTAATCATCAAACTGCGCGCGGCTTCTGTGAGTATCCCATATACACTTGACCAATCATCACAAAAACAGATCGTAAACGAGTATTTACGCGCCACCCAATTCATTCTCGATAAAGAACAACTGCTCGCCCAAATCTACTCAGATGCCGCGCTCACAGACAAGAATCTTGCATCCGAATCATTGCGCGGCGAGCTTGCAAAGCTATACTTCATACAGGGTGAACTTGCGCCGCTGGCAGAAGCGGTATTACAAGAGCAGGTTAGTCAGATCCTGGCAGAGACCGGGCTGACATCTGCCGGACAGCCCATGCCAAACGTTTGGTATCACTCTACCCTGCTGCCAATGGCGCTGATCGTTTCTCCACGCAGCCTTATTGAACAAATTGCAAATATCTCAGTTAACACAGATCTGAAGGTTGATGAACAAGCCGCGCTTGAAAACAATGTAGATCACGGACTCAATACATCCTCATTGGTTGTGAACATCGGAGGTGTTGGAGTTTACCCAACCATGGTTATGCGCACGACAAACTTAAACTGGATGGTCAACACCATCGCTCATGAATGGATCCACAATTATCTGACACTGCGTCCGCTTGGATTTTTATATGACAATACGCCTGAACTTCGCACGATGAATGAGACCACAGCCTCCATCGCCGGGGATGAAATCGGGGCGCTCGTTGTTGAGCGGTTTTATCCTGAATTGATAGCCGCTTCGCCCTTGATACTTCGACCTCGCTCAGCCCAGACATTGAGCCTGGTCTCTGCTCCGATTGACCACCCCGAGCCTGGAGATTTTTTGCGCCCTCCCTTTGATTTCCGCGCAGAGATGCATGAAACGCGCGTCACTGCAGATGCCCTGCTTGCGGAAGGAAAAATAGAAGATGCGGAAGCGTATATGGAGGCGCGCCGCCAGATATTCTTGAAAAACGGATATTTGCTGAGGAAACTCAACCAGGCTTATTTTGCATTTCATGGAACGTATGCCGATCTGCCCGGCGGCGCGGCAGGCCAAGACCCAGTTGGTCCCGCCGTGCGAGCGTTACGCGCCCAGAGTGAATCACTCGCAGATTTCGTCAACACCATGTCGTGGATGTGGAAATATGAACAATTACAGAAAGTGGTAAACCAATAGCGGATGTCATTGCGAGGAGGGTGCAATTCCCGACGAGGCAATCTCCGCGCAATAAAAGAGACACACAAAAAATGAAACAAATACTATTGATATTGCTATTATCCGTTGCAGGAATCTTTATTCTTAGCGGTTGCGCAGGCAAAACAGAAACGCCACCCACACCTGCCCTGATCGTTGAAAACCCGATCATTATGGATACGCCGACTTCCATAATCGGATGCTCGGTAAAATTCGCCGAGGTAGAGCCAACCTCAGCACCCAGTTCTGCCTCCCTCATTCCTCCCGTCGGCGCGGGCGACTTTTCGTTGGGGCCTGCTGACGCGCCAGTGACCATTGTTGAGTACTGCGAGTTTCAATCACAAGGTTGTGCGGGCATGGCAAATGTTGTCAGGGAATTGTTGAAGAATCACGCCAACCTGCGCTTCGTTTTCCGCCCATTGCCATTAATCGGCATCCTCGATAAATCTGACAGAGCAGTTCTCGCGGCGCTTGCGGCAGATGAGCAAGGTCAGTTTTGGGTAATGTATGACATATTGTTCACAAAATATAATGAATGGGCAGATTTAAGTCCAAGTGAATTTAATGCCTGGG
>DATEDD010000367.1:0-8108 GCA_035286565.1 Anaerolineales bacterium | reverse complement strand
GGCCTCTGGCGCTATCCTCGGTCTGCCCGTGCTCGGCATACGCGGTGACTACCTCGCCATTGCCACGATCGGCTTTGGTGAAATCGTCCGTCTGCTGGCCGGCTCCGACTTCCTTGCCCCATTTTTTGGAGGTCCGCAGGGGATCATAGGTATCCAAAAACCCTGCCTGGGAACGTTGGGCCCGTTCATCAAAGTGGATTTGCCGCGCGTATGCAGCGGCATCGAACTCGGCAAACCGCAGGATATCTACTACATCGCCGTTATCAGCGCCTTGCTTATCGCCTTCACCGCCTGGCGATTGCGCGAATCCCGTCTTGGACGCGCCTGGATGGCGATCCGCGAGGATGAAGATGTAGCCGAAGCTCTGGGCGTCAACCTGATCCAGACCAAGTTGCTGGCCTACATGCTCGGTGCAGCCTTTGCAGGTCTGGGAGGCGCCATCTTCGCAACCTTGATTGGATCCATCTTCGCCACCAGTATGCAATTACTCGTCTCCATAAATGTTGTGTCCCTCATTATCGTTGGTGGGATGGGAAGCATCCCCGGCGTGATCGTTGGTGCCATCGCCTTGATCGGTTTACCTGAGCTTCTACGAGAAATATCCGAGTTCCGATTCCTGCTCTATGGTGCGACTTTGATCACCATGATGATCACCAAGCCCGAAGGCTTGTGGCCTTCCCAGGCTACCCGCCGCGAACTGCACCATGCCGAAGTCGAAGTGGACGTAAAGGCATAGAGAGATCACCATGACTGCTATCCTAACCGCAAAAAAAGTAAACAAACGCTTCGGCGGTCTTGTGGCCGTCAACGCTGTGGATTTTGAAATCCCTGAAAAAGCCATAGTCAGCATGATCGGCCCAAACGGCGCGGGGAAAACCACTTTCTTCAACTGCATTACGGGTTTTGGCAAATGTGACGAGGGTGAAATTGTTTTCGAAGGCACACCCATCCAGCGCCTGCGCCCCGACCAAATCTCACGTCTCGGGATTTCGCGCACGTACCAGAATATCCGGCTTTTTGCCGAAATGAGCGCCCTCGAAAACATCCTTGTCGGTCAGCATATCTTCCTGCACTCCAGCTGGATGAGTGCTGTCATCGGTACGCCCAAGGTCCGCCATGAAGAGCGGATTGCTCTCGCCGAAGCGCAAAGATTGTTGGATTTCGTTGGATTGAAAGGCCAGGGCGACATGATGGCACGCAACCTGCCCTACGGCGCGCAGCGCCGTCTTGAAATCGCGCGTGCCCTCGCGACCAAACCAAAATTGCTCCTCCTGGATGAACCCAGCGCAGGCATGAACCCGCGTGAAACCGAAGATCTGACTGCCTTCATCCGCCGCCTGCGTGATGAACTCGGCATCACCATCTTTCTCATCGAGCATCACATGCGTGTTGTCATGGGCATTTCAGAGAATATCACCGTGCTCGATTATGGAGAAAAGATCGCGGAAGGCACGCCAGGTGAAATTCAAAGAAATCCACGCGTGATCGAAGCCTACCTGGGACGCGGCGCCGCGACCGAAGGAATGGCCAGCGCGCACGAGCGCCACTCCGATAAGACAAATTCCAAGTAACGGCAGGCAGAGATGTCCATACTAAACGTCGAAAATGTTCATACCTACTACGGTAATATCCATGCCCTCAAAGGGGTTTCCATCAAAATCGACAAAGGGGAGATTGTTACGTTGATCGGTGGAAATGGTGCAGGAAAAACTACCACACTCCGTACCATCTCGGGCCTGCTGAAGCCGCGCGAAGGCAGTGTTTCACTGGACGGACAGGATCTACTCAAATTCAAAGCGCACGAAATTGTTTACAAAGGCATCTCCATGGTACCGGAAGGACGCGGCATTTTTGCCCGCCTGACCGTCACAGAAAATCTGGAAATGGGTGCGTACAGCCTAAACAGCAGACAGGAACTTGAAAAAAACATGGAAAGGGTATTTGTTCTCTTTCCACGCTTGAAAGAACGTCGCACGCAAGTGGCAGGCACACTCTCCGGCGGTGAGCAACAAATGCTTGCAACTGGCCGCGCACTGATGGCAAGCCCAACCATCCTCCTTATGGATGAACCTTCCATGGGTCTCGCACCTGTGCTGGTCGAGTTGATCTTCGAGACCATCCAGCAGATCAACAAAACTGGCACCACCATTCTGTTAGTGGAGCAGAACGCCCTCATGGCCTTGTCCATCGCCAATCGCGGCTATGTTCTGCAGACTGGTGAAATCGTGATCAGCGATACTGCTGAGAATCTAAAGAACAACCCTACGGTTCAAAAAGCTTATCTCGGTATGGAATGATATCCTGTAAAACAAAACGCAGAGGGCTTTATGTCCTCTGCGTTTTAGATTCTACGGTTTGTCTGAGAGCAGTGTTTCGTGATGTAAAATGCTAGTTTGAACCGCTAAGAACGCGAAGTTCTATGGGCTTTCTTGGCGGTTTTAGTGTGCCTCGCGGTAAAAAACTGACACGGATTGAGTTCTCCGACAGCCTGCTAGGAGGAATTCATGTTGATCTTGAATGCCAATGAAGTCCGAATGGCGCTTCCGATGAAAGAGTTGATCGAGGCGATGAAACAGGCCTACGCCTCCCTGTCTGATGGCAGGGCAGATGTCCCTTTAAGGACGCGGCTTTCCATCCCCTCTCACGAGGCAGTCAATATTTTTATGCCCGCTTATGTGCAAACAAATGATTCAGAAGCACTCGCCATCAAAGTTGTTTCACTTTACCCAAAAAATCCCGCGCGCGGTCTCGCCTTCATCCAAGCCGTCGTGATTGCTTTCGAAGCGGATACCGGACGGGTCATAGCCATGCTCGAAGGAGGATCACTCACATCAATTCGAACTGGCGCGGGGAGTGGCGCTGCGATTGACATCCTTGCGCGACCAGACAGCCGCGTGGTGGCCATCTTTGGCGCGGGGGCACAAGGTCGCACTCAGCTAGAAGCCGCCTGCACAGTCCGTCGGATCGTGAAAGCAAGTATCTACGACTCTGATTTCGATAAGGCAAAAACTTTCGCAAAGGAATTAGCCGGACAAGGTTCGATCCCACGAGACTTAATGACCGCTGCAACAGCACAGGAAGCCGTCGCAGACGCAGATATCATTTGTACTGCCACCACTTCCACCACTCCGGTTTTTTCAGACGATGACCTTAAACCCGGCGTGCATATCTCTGCCATTGGTTCCTATACACCGGAAATGCAAGAGGTTTCTGCTGAGACGATCAGACGCGCAAAGGTAGTTGTTGATTCACGTTCCGCTGTGCTTGCTGAATCTGGGGATTTGATCCAACCCATGCGGAGCGGACTGATCACAGCGGCGCATGTCTTTGCAGAGCTGGGTGAGATTATTCTCGGTAAAAAACCGGGGCGGCAATCCAGCACCGAAGTGACCTATTTTAAATCTGTCGGCGTCGCAGTGCAGGATGCAATCGCCGCTCAACTTGCTTTAAAAAATGCAATACAAAAAAAGCTCGGACAGGAAATCCCGTTCTAAGAAGGATGTATATTAAAATGAATTTACCAAAATCAGCAGACATTGTCATCATCGGCGGGGGTGTCATGGGGGCCAGCGCGGCATATCATCTGGCGAAATGCGGTATGAATAATACTGTCCTGCTTGAGAAGGAAAACTTCTTCGGGCAGGGCGCCACAGGCCGGTGTGCAGGTGGGGTGCGCTATCAATTCTCGACGGAGATCAATATAAAGTTGTCACTCGAAAGCCTGCCCATGATCGAACGCTTCAAAGATGAAATTGGGCAGGAGGTGAATTATCGTCAGAGCGGCTATTTGCTTGTGGCAACTAATGACAAAGATGCCAGCATCTTCAAACGCAATGTGGCACTGCAAAACAAACTCGGTGTGCCAACCAATCTCCTGACCGGAGATGAAGTCCGCGCGCGATTGCCATTGATGAAATTCGATGATGCCATCGCCGGCACGTTCAATCAAAAAGACGGGACGGTTGACCCGAACAGCGTGGTGATGGGATATGTCAACGCGGCGCAAAAGATGGGCGTAAAAGCAATCACAGGCGCGGAGGTGATTGGGATCACTATCAGTGGGGGCGAAGTTGAAGAGGTGCAAACAAGCCTCGGCACGGTCAAGACGCGCATGATCCTTAATGCGGCGGGACCGTGGGTCAGTCAGATCGGTCAGATGGCGGGAGTGCAAATCCCGGTCGTCCCCCTGCGCAGACAGATGTTCACGACTAATCCATTAAAAGAAATCCCTGAGGATTTTCCGTTCGTGATTGATTTTGCGAAATCGCTTTACTTTCATCGCGAAGCGGAGGGTTTGTTGATCGGCATGAGCAATCAAAATGAAAAGCCCGGCTATGATCAGAATGTGGATGAAGATTTTGAGCTGGAGAATCTGGAAGCCGCCATTGATAGAATGCCCCTGGTGGAAAAGGCAAGCCGCGCTTCTCACTGGGCCGGGCTTTATGAAGTGACTCCGGATGCACACCCGATCTTTGGAAATTCAGATGTAAAAGGCTTTACGCTTTGCGCGGGTTTTTCAGGGCATGGTTTCATGCACGGACCGATCGCGGGAAAATTAATGAGTGAAATTATTTCGGACGGAAAATTTTCCAGCGTGGATGTTTCGATGCTGGACTTAAAGCGTTTTGAAGAGGGACGTTTAATTCAAGAGTACAATGTAGTCTAAAGAATTAAACACGAAGGACACAAAGGTCACAAAGGAAGTGCAAAGTCGTGATTCTTTTCCCCTTCGTGTACTTTGTGCCCTTTGTGTTTTAAAAAGAGAAAATGACATCAGCCGAGATCATCACTATTGGAACAGAGATATTACTTGGTGAAATTGTAGACACCAACACACGCTACATCGCGCGCATCCTGCGAAGCATGGGCGTGGATTTGTATCGCACCATCACCATCGGTGATAACGTGGATCGCATCGCAAGCGCAATTCACAACTCAATCGAACGAGCAGATATCGTCATCACCACTGGCGGGCTTGGACCTACCATTGACGACCCCACGCGCGATGCCGTTGCAAAAGCCGTTGGCGTGGAAATAGAATTTCGGGAAGACCTTTGGCAGCAAGTCGTTGAGACCATAGCGCGATATGGACGCAAGCCGTCTGAAAATCAAAGGCGGCAAGCCTATGTTCCTAAAGGTGCTCTCGGCCTTAAAAATCCTGTCGGCACTGCGCCATGTTTTATTGTTGAATATTCCCCTCTCCCAGTGAGAGAGGGTAGAGTGAGGGTAGTCATCTCCCTGCCGGGCGTTCCCCAGGAAATGGAATATGTCTTACACGAGTCAGTAATTCCGTATTTACAAAAAAAATTTAATCTCAACGAAATCATCAAGGTGCGAGTTTTGCATTGCGCCGGGCTTGGCGAAGGTATGATCGATGAAAAGATCGCCGACCTTGAAACGCTCAGCAACCCAACCGTTGGGCTTGCGGCCCACACGGGCGTTGTAGATGTGCGCATCGCCGCCAAAGCAAAAAGTGAAAGCGAAGCGAATGCCATGATCGCCGAAGTCGAGTCTCAGGTCCGTGAAAGACTTGGCAGTGTCGTCTTTGGTGTGGATGAAGATAAACTGGAAGATGTCCTGCTGGATATGATCGCAAGACGCGGCATGACTCTTACTGCAATTGAATCCGGACTCGATGGTCTGTTGGCTCGCAAAATCCCACAGACCGCTTCTTTCCTTAACAATTCGATGCCGCTCAGTGCGAGTCTGACGCCTGCTGCCCTCATGGACGCATTACGCGCCGCCCGAGAACACTCAAAGGCTGACCTCGCCCTCGGCGTTTCGGTCTACATGGATGAACGAGCGGCAGAAATGGCAATGATTACACCCAAAGGTGAAAAGACTCATCGCATCACGTACGGCGGCCCGCCGCGCAGTTTGCCGCGTTGGAGCATGAACCTGGCCTTGAACTGGCTGCGTATGACATTGGAGGAAATGGATTAATGCCCGCGCCAAAACAACGCAAAGATTCAGCTTGGGTAACACTTGCCTGGGCATTGAACATTATCGGTTTGGGTGCCATTGCGCTTGTGCTGATTGCATACTGGGCATTACAACCCGCCTTCGCCGCGCCCCACGAGCAAAAGTCAATTTATACCGCCACGCTTCCCGCCACATATACACCCAACCCATTATCGCTGTATTTGCCAACCGTTACGCCAAATCCGCGCTCCACGATGATCGTAGTGCAGACAGCAACGGCGTTCGTACTGCTTGAAGGCGATACTCGCCACACGGTCATTGGATATTCGGTATCCGGCCGGCCGCTTGAAGTTTACACTTTCGGCAACGGAGAAAAAGAACGTATGATCGTTGCAGGTATTCATGGCGGCTACGAGTGGAACACGATCGCGCTGGCTGACGAATTGATCACCTACATCTTTGAGAATCCAGAGGTGATCCCAAGCGATGTGACTTTATACATCCTGCGCAATCTAAACCCGGACGGCGATGCGCGTGACCACGGCATTGACGGTCGCATCAATGATCATGGTGTGGACCTGAACCGCAACTTCCCCACCAACTGGTCCGCGGATTGGGATCGCGATGGATGCTGGAACTACGGACCTACAACAGGCGGCGCAGGCCCCGGCTCTGAACCAGAGACACGCGCAATCATGTATTTTTTACAAACTCACAACGTGGAAACGCTGATCAGTTATCACAGCGCCGCGCTCGGTGTTTTCCCCGGCGGTGAACCGTGGGGAAAAAAATCAATAGAATTTGCAAAAGCGCTTGCCAAAGTAACAAAATATCCCTTTCCACCCATAGACACAGGCTGTATCTTCACAGGCACACTTGCAGATTATGCCGTTGAATTCGGCGCAGTCTCTGTGGATATGGAACTCTCCACGCATAAACATACAGATTTCAAACAGAATTTGAAAGCATTGGATATGCTGTTAAATTTTGAACCGTAAGCAGGCGATCATTTGCGCCCAATAAGCGATTGGCGGAGGAAAAAGGGGATCGGTCTTTTCCAGAGAGAATTCCTGATTGCAAAATTCAAGCGCTTCTGTTTCCGTAAGATTGAAAAACGCCAATTTATCGTGGCCGATTGTTCACATTAAAACGCTCTCGCCCGAAAACAAAGCGAGGTCTTCAGGAAAGTCTCCAAGTCAGTACCCTAATGCTGGTCGCTCGAGTAATTTTTTTTCGTCGCTCACTGTGTATTGTATGTATGTTGCATTGCCTAATTGTCGCCCACCCGAATACGTGATGCGTTTCTGCACTATCCTGACAACGTGCTATAATTTTGAAAATGGACGTTACTGCTGATTTAAAAGTTCGACTCACACCGTTATTCAAACAATACCATATTCGAAAAGCAATTCTTTTCGGCTCATTGGCGCGCGGCGAGGCCACACGCCGCAGTGACGTTGACTTGATTTTAATACAGGATACGAAGAAGCGATTTTGGGACCGCTATGACGGCATCCTGCTTGACATGGGACAGGCAATTCTCGGCCGTTCGGTTGACATCCTAATCTACACTCCCGCAGAGTTGGAACAAATTAAAGATCGCGTATTCATCCGCCAGGCATTAAACGAAGGGATTACACTATATGAGTGTGACGAAGAATATATACGAAGCGCACCGCTGGTGGCAGACCGCGCGTGAAGATTTTCTGGCAGCGCAGGCCCTCGAAAAAGAGGGGATGTTTTCCCACTCTTGTTTCGAATGCCAGCAAAGCGGTGAAAAAGCGGTTAAAGCCTTGTGGTTTTCCATCGAAGCAGACCCCTGGGGACATTCCATCCAAAAATTGGTATCAGAATTTCCTCGCCAGGATTGGTTGAAACCGCGTGAGCAATGGCTGCTCAATGCCGCATTCCTGGATAAATATTATATTCCCACGCGTTACCCAAATGGATTGCCTGATCTGACCCCTGCACAAAGTTATGGCGCAGAGGATGCAAAAATGGCTTTGGAACGAGCTTCATTTTTACTGGAGCAGGTTCGGCTGCTTCTCCCGGAAAAATAATTACAACCCCACAAGGCGGCATCACAAATGCCGCTTTTTTGTAACAAGAAGTAATTCCAGAATTAAAGGAGAATAAATGACTCAAAAAGTTGATACCCTTCTTACAAACGCCATCGTGCTCAGCAT
>DATEDD010000366.1:0-3738 GCA_035286565.1 Anaerolineales bacterium | reverse complement strand
CTCCTTAAGTAGAATCAATCCACCCGTCAGGTGCGACGCACCATCATCCCAATAAAAAAAGAGTCCCGCCTTTCGACGGGACTCTTTTTGTCAGGTTCGGAATTAGAGTGGCACTACATCAGCGGCCTGCAAACCCTTGGGGCCTTGTTCGATTGTGAATTCAACCTTCTGGCCTTCCTGCAGGTTCTTGAAACCTTCACCTTTGATCGCTGAAAAGTGGACGAAGACATCCGGGCCGCCTTCGCGCTCGATGAAACCAAAACCTTTGGTTCCATTGAACCATTTTACTGTACCGATGACACGTTCAGACATTTTTGCCTCCTAAGCAAAAGAAAAAAAATAAGGTGACGCAGTATGTCTTTCATCGGGTGTAAATAAAGCGACTCAAAGGTTGTGCTTTGAGCATTCTTCTTGATACTTCCACAACGAAAACCTACTTGCATCCTACAAACGCAACTTTATCATGGAATTCTCATCTTGGCAATTATTTCACCCGCTCCAAAACCATAACGGGAATGCGGCGGTGCGCGGCGCGTTGTTTGTATTTTTCATATCCCGCATAATAAGAGACCGCCATCTGCCAGTATTTCTCACGTTCCTGCCCGGCCGTTTCGCGTGCGCGGTATTTACCTGCAAGTCCGCTTAGTTGAATACTGCAATCGGGATTCTTTTTAAGGTTATAGTACCAGCCGGGGTTGTGCTGCCGCCCAAAACTCGATGCGATCAGGGCAATTTTTTCGTCATCCAACACACCAATGAGCGGAAGCGTGTGCAGCCTGCCCGTCTTTGCACCAGTGGTGGTCAACTGAACAATATTCCAGCCTAAAATTTCAGAGATGGAATGTTTTCCCTCGGTCAGTTTCAGGATCATGCCATCTATGCGATGGGTTCTGCTGGCAAAGAATGCAGTGACAGGGCGAAGCATAAAGAAGCGATGCAGAAACCGTTGAAAAGCATTTGGCTTACTGATCATTTTTCCAGCCAGATGGTTACAGGGCCATCATTATGAATTTCCACTTGCACGTGTGCGCCAAATTGACCTGACTGAGTCGGCACGCCATGCCCGCGCAGGAACTCAATGAAACGATCCACCAGAGGAGCCGCAATATCGGGCAAAGCCGCATCAATAAAGGATGGGCGGCGTCCTTTGCGGGTATCGGCATACAAAGTAAATTGTGACACGACGATGGCTTCGCCTTTGACATCCAAAATGGATAAATTGGTCTTGCCCTGTTCGTCTTCGAAAATCCGCAGGTTCGCCACTTTCTCCGCCAGGAACTGCACTTGCTGCTCCCCGTCGTTGTGACCAACCCCCAATAAAATCAACAGACCTTTTCCTATTTTTGAAATGGTCTGTTGATTTATTGTTACGCTGGCTTGGGAGACTCGCTGGATTAAGACTCGCATGGGAAAAAGTAAATACGTAGACTTGTAGACAGGTAAACAAGCGTCCACGTATTTACCTGTGTACTTGTTTCCCTGTATCCGTTCTTTACGGCAATTGCATCGCCTCGCGCACTTCAATCATAGTTTTCTGGGCAAGGGCACGGGCGCGTTGACCGCCATCATGCAAGACATCCTGGACGTAGCTCTCTTGTGAAACAAGTTCGGCGCGTTTGGCGCGGAACGGTTCAAGGTGTTTATTCAAATTAGTCGCAAAACGCAATTTACAATCCACACAACCGATGCCGGCTATGCGGCATTCAATATTGATCATATCCACTTCTACCTGTGGCGACATGATCTTGTGCATGGTAAAAACATTACACACGTCGGGGTTGCCCGGGTCGGTCCGTCTCTGGCGCGCAGGATCAGTGACCATTTCACGTACACGCTTGATGGTCTCTTCCGGCGTGGAGGCAAGTTCAATGTGATTGTTCAAACTCTTGCTCATCTTGTCTTTACCGTCGATGCCCATTACTTTCAAAACTTCGGTATGTTTCACCTGCGGCTCGATCAACGCTTTGGTATTGTAACGATAATTGAAAGAACGCACGATCTCACGCGCAAATTCAATGTGTGGCGCCTGGTCAATACCAACGGGGACAACATCCGATTTGTAAAGCACGATGTCCGCAGTCATCAAGACGGGATACCCCACCAGTCCATAATTGATATTCTCTGGTTGTTGGCGAATTTTTTCCTTGAAGGTTGGCAGATCTGTCAACTTGCCTAATTGTGTCACCATTGAAAGATAAGTGTGCAACTCCATCACTTCTGGGACATGCGACTGCACAAACAGGATCGACTCATCAGGGCGTATCCCCGCCGCGAGCCAGTCCAGCGCCATTTCAAAGGTGTTCAATTTCAGGTCCTGGGTGGTATCCACCGTCGTCAGGGCATGGACATCCACAATGCAATACACGCAATCGTATTCATCCTGCAACGAGACATAATTCTTGATCGCGCCAAGATAATTCCCCAAATGCTGGCGCCCGGTCGGACGTGCTCCCGAAAAAACTCTGCCCTTTTTGGCCATTCGTTATCCTCTTAATCAGCCATCTTTGAGATGCTGTTGACGATTTCGCCCGCTTCTGCGTGGCGCTTTGTATCCAATTTGGAGTAGATCAATTGCCCGTTCACGCTGACCTCGAACCTGCCTCCGTCCGACGGAATCAGGGACAGCGACTCGACGAGGTGCTCATAATCCTTAAGGATTTCCTCCACCAGGCTCACGGCCCGGTTGGTGTAATGTCAAACTGCGCAGTAGGTGATTTCTATTTTTAGCAAGTTTATCTCCATGATTTAGGTGACCGTCACTCGAAATGAGACTGTCACCATTGTTAGAAAATTATAACATGCCGCGTCCAAGGCTTGCCCCACCCTATCAACCGCGCTATAATCCTTCAAGTAGTTTCCGAAAGAAAAGCAAGGAGAAAAAATAAATGCCTGTTTATACTTATCGTTGTGAATCATGTGGAATTCAGTTTGAACGCCACCAATCATTCACCGACGCGCCATTGAAGACCTGCCCTGAATGCCGTAAAAAAGCGCTCAAAAAGGTGATTACTTCCACCAAGATCATCTTTAAAGGTTCTGGGTTTTACGCCACAGACCACAAATCACCTTCGGGCGATAGCTCCAAAACGAAAAAAGCCGAAAAGAACGACAAAGAGAGCGCTCCCAAGGAAAGTAAATCCACTGAAGGTAAGTCTACGACAAGCGAAAAATCAGAGTGAGCCGCGATTTAAGAAAGCGCGACAAATGTCGCGCTTTCTTTTTAATTCAGGCCATTCGCTCAGCCAGTATTAGAGAATGCCGGCTACGCTAAAAATGATGTGATTTAGCGTAACAGGCGCTCTCCAGCGCTTGTTATTAGTGACAAGGCAAGGTTCTGTAATTAATATGACGCTGCTTTTATATTTATCGAAACTGATAGATCCTGATATTGCCTCTTTGACCAATAAACCGCAGCCCAAGCGTCTCCAGTTCCACTTCACCATAATAAATGGGCGGAAAAATCTCACCGCGATAAAAACTATTCGGTGAAAGCGCAAGAAATCGAATTCCCTGTTCTTTGCACGCCCTGGCGAAAACTTCCCATGAGTCATTCGGCAAGGGAGGGAATTCATCGCTGAAGCCCCAAACCCAGTCCTCGGACCAGTTGCCAATTTGACGGGACCGGTAAGGCATGGTATTAGGCGTATAAAAATCATAACGGTCTGCGAAAACTTCGCTTGGAGATTTCATGCCATGTGAAAGCAAAGTCTGCTCGATGATGACCAGTACCCTGCTCTC
>DATEDD010000365.1:0-3238 GCA_035286565.1 Anaerolineales bacterium | reverse complement strand
AAGTTCACAAAGATTTTCCTTCGCGTACACTTCGAGAGGCTCAGTACAGGCTTTGTGTCCATTGTGTTTAAACAGAGTAGAATCGATTCATGCACCCCGATTTTCTTCATGAGCTAAAAAAACGCTTCACAGGCGACCTTCGGCTTGATCCCGCTTCGAAGGCCTTGTATTCCACTGACGCATCCATGTACCAGATCGAGCCGCTGGGCGTGGCCATTCCAAAAACGCAAGATGATCTGATTGCGGCTGTGGAACTCTCCGCGAAATACGCAGTTCCCATCCTGCCGCGCGGGGCAGGAACATCCTTGGGGGGACAGGCGATTGGCGAAGCCTTGATTTTAGACTGCTCGCGTTATCTTGATTCCATTATCGAAATTAACCCTGAATCTCATTCTGCCATTGTTGAACCTGGCGTGATTCTCTCTGATTTGAATCGCGCCGCCTCCAAATATGGTTTGATGTTCGGACCTGACCCTGCCTCGGCAGAACGCGCGACGATGGGCGGCGTGATTGGAAATAATGCCACCGGCGCACATTCCATTTTGTATGGCATGAGTGCGGACCATTTGATTTCAGTGGACGTAATCCTTGGGGATGGTTCGATTGAAATGTGGGGAGAGATCAGTAATCAGTCATCAGGTATCAGTGATCAGTTGGCAGGGGGCAGTCGTCAAGCCGCGGTTATATCTGCCGCGCTGGAAATCCGCAAGAAATATGCGGAGGCGATCAAAGCGCATTACCCGAAATCATGGCGCAACTCGGCGGGGTATCGGTTGAATTATCTCTTGCCGTGGTCGCCATCTGTGCCGCCACAATGGGATGTCAGTGATAATGGATTATCTGCGTCTGTTTATCGCTCACAATCTGCGGTCAATCTTGCGGCATTGCTGGCTGGCAGTGAAGGCACTCTTGCAGTAATGCGCCGTGCAACAGTAAACCTTGTCCCAAAGCCAAAACATACGATTTTGGGGGTATTGTCTTATGAGAGCATTGCTTCTGCTTGTGATGATGTTCCGCGTTTACTGGAGTTCAAGCCGAGTGCGATTGAGTTGATTCCGCGCATGATCCTGCAACTTGCGCGAAGTGTGCCGATATATGCGCGTCAGACGGGCTGGATTTTAGGCGACCCTGCGGCCGTGTTGGTAATCGAGTTTAGCGGGAATCAACCGTCGGCTTTGAAAGCGGCGGTTCGTAGTCTTGGTGATGTTTTGACGATTGCTGAATCTAGCGAAGAGCAGAGCAAAGTGTGGAACATTCGTAAAATGGGCTTGGGGATTTTGGATTCGCGTCCGCAAGCGGCACGACCTGCGGCATTCATTGAAGATTGCGCTGTGCCTGTGGAACGGCTGGGTGAATTTGTGCGCGAGATCGAAAGGATTTTGGCGGAGCATAAAACGGATGGCGGGATCTATGCTCACGCTTCGGGCGGCTGTTTGCATATCCGCCCGATCTTGAATTTACAGAGTGGGGAAGGCCTGCGTGCGTTACGAAGCATCGGTGAACAGGTCTTCGCGTTGGTGATGAGCCTGGGCGGTTCGATGAGCAGTGAGCATGGAGATGGAATTGTAGCGGGTGAGTGGATCGAAAAAACATACGGGGCAGAAGTGACCGAAGCGATGCGGATGTTAAAAAACGCCGCCGACCCGCATAACCTCTTGAACCCGAAAAAGATGCTGGATGCGCCGCCAATGGATACGCATTTGCGCTATGGCGAGAATTATCATGTGAATGTCTGGGATTCATCCTTACATTTCGATCATCAGCGCGGACTTGCTGGCGCGATTGAGCAGTGTAACGGTCAGGGTGTGTGCAGGAAACTTGCCCTCCCGAAAGAGCATCGGGACAATGTGAGAGGAGGCGAAGGGACATCCGGCGTGATGTGTCCGTCATTTCAGGCGACAAGGGATGAAGCTTTTAGCACGAGGGGAAGGGCGAATTTGTTGCGTGAATTGATAAGACGACGATGGACGATGGAC
Source organism: Anaerolineales bacterium (assembly GCA_035286565.1). Taxonomy (GTDB): domain Bacteria; phylum Chloroflexota; class Anaerolineae; order Anaerolineales; family Villigracilaceae; genus Villigracilis. The sequence continues at coordinate 1,262 of DATEDD010000365.1, read as the reverse complement.
GATGGACGATCTACGGTCAATGGTCTATCGTCCGCGGTCTATGAATCTCTTGATCTCTGTCTTGCCTGTAAAGGTTGTACCTCCGAATGTCCCAGCGGCGTGGACATGCCGAGATTGAAATATGAATTTATGAATGAATATTACAAGTCTCATCGCAGGCAATTGCGTGATTATCTCTTCGGGTATTTCCATGTAGTAGCTAAACTGCTTCAACCTGTTGCGCCTTTGGCAAATGCTTTGATGAAGATGGCTTGGTCGCGCAAGTTGATCGCGCGCGTGACGGGGATTACAGATAAGAGGTCTTTTCCTGTGTTTGCTGGAAAAAAAGTAAACAGGTATACAAGTACACAGGTAAACAATAAAGCAGTTATCTTCTTGTCTGATGTTTTCTCGCGCTATCTTGAACCACAGGTGGAGCAAGCCGCTTTTGATATTTTGAACGCGTTAGGGTATGAGGTGAAGGTTTTGCCAATGGTTGGGGCGGGAGCTTCATTTCTTTCAAAGGGATTTATCAGCCAGGCGCGCGATCACGCCGGAAAAGTTTTAGATGCGATTCAAGCCCTCGACGGAGGATCAGGCTGGAGCGTGGTCGGATGCGAGCCGCCTGAAGTGTATTGTCTCAAGCATGAATATACCGCCTTGTTACCGGAACGCCGCGCCGAGATTGAATCCATTACCAAGAATGTCTGGCTGGTGGATGAATTTTTGGTGCGAACTCTGGAGTCGGAGAGCTCAATTGCCATGCGGGTGCTGTCCAAAAAGCGGGACCAGGCTCCCGCACTCCAGAAAATAACATTTCATCCGCATTGCCACCAGCGCGCCGAGGGACTTGCTGATGACGGCTTGCCTTCGGGAATATCCGCCACGGTTGAGATGCTGCGCAGGTTTGGCTTTGAAGTGGACTTGATTGATGCAGGCTGTTGCGGCATGGCTGGGACTTTCGGTTATGATGCCGAGCATTACGAGCTTTCGATGCAGATCGGGGAGTTGGGTGTGTTGCCCAGAGTGCGGGAATCGGGATTTGGGAATCGGGAAACCGCCCCCACCCAGCCTACCACAAATACGGCAGTTGATGATGGGTTGACATGTGGACTTTCCATGTCGGATTTGGGGGAGGACAGGTGGGGGTCGCTTCTACCGGCTCGGCTTGCAGAATTCAAATTAAGCATGGGACTGGGATCGAGGCGAAGCATCCGCTCGAGTTGGTGAGAGATGTGTTGTATAAAAATTCAGGGATATCGGCGAAACTAGATTCTGTAATT
>DATEDD010000364.1:0-8192 GCA_035286565.1 Anaerolineales bacterium | reverse complement strand
AGCGGCGGGGTTTATGGCTGGTGGGGAATGTCATTTTCTTATTCACCCAATGGTAAACTTGCCTATGCCCGTCCGGATCAGATCGGTTTGGTTGACCAAGATGCCGGTTATCTCAAACCTCTATTGGATATTACCCCATTGAACACACACAGCGACTGGGCTTGGATTCCTCCGCTTGTTTGGGGCGCGGACAATGAAAGTTTATATTTCGTCAGCCACGCGCCGGCACCGGCGCCCATTACCAGCGAGGAGTCGCCTTATTTTGACCTGACAGCCACCTCGTTCAGCAGCGAAGCGACAGTTTCATTGGTCCATTCGGCTGGTATGTTCTCTTATCCCACCATTTCACCGATCAGGTCAAACGGAAGGGAAAAAGACTTTCAAGTAGCATATCTGCAATCCATTTTCATCGAGCAGAGCGATACGAGCCGATATCGTTTGATGATCATGGATCGCGATGGTTCCAACAGTAAATTACTCTTCCCGCCGGTCGATTCAAACGGAATCGAACCTCAAACACCTGCCTGGGCGCCGCGAGCGCTTGAAGGACAAACCGGAGATTTCATTTCAGTGGTTTATCAAGGTAATCTTTGGCTGATTGACAGTGGCAGCGGCGATGCCTATCAAGTCACTGGTGATGGTTTGTTAAGTGAAATTGATTGGAAATAAAATCATAAAAAAGGAATATCAATGCGAATCTTAATAACTGGTGCAGCCGGTTTTCTTGGATCTCACCTCAGCGACCATCTCCTTGCGGATGGGCATGAAGTTATTGGAATGGATAATTTCATCACCGGCAGTCCGGATAACATCGCACACCTTGCCATCAATGAGAAATTTACATTCTACAAGCGTGATGTTTCCAATTATATTTTTGTGCCTGGTAAAGTAGATGCGATCCTGCATTTCGCCTCGCCTGCCAGCCCAAATCCCCAATCAAAATCAGGTTATTTCAACCTGCCAATCCAAACCATGAAAGCGGGCGCGCTTGGAACGCATAACTGTCTCGGCATAGCCCGCATACAAAACGCACGCTTCCTTCTGGCTTCTACAAGTGAGATTTACGGCGACCCTGAAGTTCACCCGCAGGCCGAAACCTATGCTGGGAATGTGGACCCCGTCGGTGCACGTGCTGTATATGATGAAGCAAAACGTTTTGCTGAATCTTTGACTATGGCCTACCATCGTTTTCACAACGTAAATACAAGCATCGTCCGCATCTTCAATACATACGGTCCGCGCATGGACCTTGAAGATGGACGCGCCCTGCCCAATTTTTTGAAGCAAGCCCTGCTCGGGCAACCCCTAACCGTTTATGGTAATGGAAGCCAGACGCGTTCATTCTGTTACGTGGACGATCTGGTTGACGGAATAGTAAAACTACTTTACTCAGACGAACATTACCCTATTAATATCGGCAACCCAATTGAAATGACCATCCTGCAATTTGCTGAAGCCATCAATAAGATCACGGGCAACAAGGCTGGAATTGTCTTTCAGGAGGATTCGCGCAGTGCGCGTGACCCGCAAAGACGACAGCCTGAGATCACTCGCGCAAGGGAAATCATAAAATGGGAACCAAAAGTTGATCTTGAGGAAGGTCTGCTCCGCACCATACCATTCTTCAAAAATAAATTAGGTTTGGCATGATCCTGACTGATACAAAAGAACGCAACCGGTTCTTGAAATTCGCTCTGGTGGGTACGCTTGGCGCATTGATCGACTTTGGTGTCATGAACGCACTTTCGCATTGGGCCGGCATGTCACTGGTCGTTGCAGGAACGATCTCCTTCATCTGCGCGGTCATCAATAATTTCACCTGGAATCGCATTTGGACATATCCCGAATCGCGCTCGCGCCCGCTTTTTGGTCAATTGGGCATGTTCATTCTTGTAAACCTGGCTGGTGTTGCCATTCGCATCCCCACCCTGCACTACCTCGAGCCGCCTTTATTACGTTTTGTCGAAAGTTCGCTTCACACAACAACCATCACTGCCGAGTTTTACGCAAAGAATCTCACCCTTGCCGCGGCTGTGGGAATTGTAATGATGTGGAACTTTTTTGTTAACAGGTATTGGACGTATAATGATATTGACAATATTGTATAAGGTGAGTCAATGCTGCAAACAGGGCTGATACCCATTTATACAACCAATGGCGATGCTGAGGCGTTCCTGTTATATCCATATTTATTCAATCGCAACGGTGATTGGATTGGTTTCATCACCCAGCAGAAGGAAGTGTATTCCGTGCTTGGAAACTACGTCGGCTCTTTGACCAGCGAGCCGCGCATCGTCAGCAAAAGGACAACCTCCACCCTCAGGCCGCGCCTCAAACCGCCCCCAAGACCGCAAAAAGTCTACCCGCCCGCAATCATTCCTCTGCCCCCGATGATGGCCGAACTCAGCCATTCTGTCATTGACGTTTTACAAGATGCGCCTGAACGCCTGCATACCACGGATACGGGTGAACAAAGACAGGATATGGGTTGAAATTTTAATATGACAACCGACCTCACACCAAAAAACACTCACGCCTCACAAGTCACACTCTCACAGTTAATGCACCCTGAACACGCCAACCTGCTTGGCAATGTACATGGCGGCTGGATCATGAAGCTGGTGGACGAAGCCGGCGCGCTTGCCTGTATGCGCCATGCGCAAAAGAAAGTCGTCACCGTGGCAATTGACTCAATGACTTTTCGCCAGCCCATCCGCATTGGCGATCTGATCATCCTCAATGCAAAAGTGACTTACACCGGTAACACATCCATGGAAGCTGAAGTTCAAGTGGTAGCAGAAAACCCAGTCACAGGCGAGCAGACAAATACCAACACAGCCTATCTAGTTTATGTTGCGCTGGACGATAAGGGACACCCAAGCCCTGTCCCCGCCTTGATCGTTGAAACCGATGAAGAGAAAGCGCAAATGGCACTAGCCAAAAAACGCCAGGCACATCGTATCGCGCAAAAATAAATCTCTGTAATCGGGGAGCTTGCTCCCGTGTTCGGACGGCAAGCTGTCCGACTCCAAATAAAACCCATTCCCACCTTGCAAAAACTCCGTCAACACCCCATCTTGATCCTGCTGATCATCAATATTGCAATCGGTTTGATGACTTTTCGTAACTACGGCTTATCCTGGGATGAGCCGCTCTTTTACGATTACGCGGATGCACTTCCCTACGCCTACTCCCCTGCTGAATGGTTCAGCGGGGATTTCAATTTAAGCAATGCCTACGGCTCCAGCGGCACAGACCATGCCAACCGCGGACCTGCCTACATATTGCTTGCGCGTCCATTCGTTTCACTGATCGAATCTCTCGGTATGGATCATGCATCTGTCTGGCATCTTGTCAACTTCCTGACTTTTCAACTCGGTATTTATCTTTTTTACCGTTTTGCCATAAAGTGGATGGGTAAACCGTCCGCACTTTTCTCTGCCGCTCTCTTCTCCTGGCAGCCACTTTTATGGGGACATGCTTTCATCAACCCAAAAGACATGCCATTCCTGGTATTTTTCATCGGGGCAATCTGCTTTGGCTTTGAAATGGTGGATGAACTCGCTCAAGATGAAAGCCCTAAACACACAAAGTCCCTTCTAGCAGCGTTTTTTCTCGGAATTGCAACCTCCATTCGTGTGCTCGGTCCCCTCGCTGCTATATTGACAGGGGTTTACGCACTCGGACAGTTCCGTAAAATTAGGCTCAGTGAATTAATAATGCGCTTTGCTGTTTACACATTTTTTGCGATATTAATTGCCTTCATCGCCTGGCCCTATCTGTGGACAAATCCCCTGCAAAAATTCGTTGAAGTCTTCGGGTTCATGTCCGATAACCCAACGCAGTTAACTGTGCTCTTCAATAACGTGCAATATAAAGCGGATGAATTGCCGCGAAGATACCTGCCCACTCTTCTTGGCTACACGCTAACCGAACCAGTTTGGCTTTTATCCGCTATCGGACTCATTTATGGGTTTTGGCATTCCAACAATCAAAAAAGACTTGCTTTGGCTCTCACTTTGCTATGGTTCATCATTCCAACCACATATGTCATTCTTAGTAAACCTCCCATGTATGACGGCTTTCGCCACTTTCTCTTCATCCTGCCGCCTGTTTTCATTTTTTCAGGAATTGCGTTTGAGAAAATATTTGAATTAATAAAAAGGAATTGGGCGCAAGCAATTTTTACTCTATTTATTCTGGCGTTTGGGATCATACCTGCGATCCAACTACATCCATACGAATACACCTATTACAATACTTTTGCGGGCGGAGTTGGCGGCGCGTTCCGTCAATATGAAACAGAATATTGGCTGACTTGTTATCGAGAAGCAGTCCTAATGTTCAATGAAGAAGCGCAGACGGGTTCGCAACTTTTTGTCAGACGCGAGCCTTATATCGCGGCCTATTACGCGAGCACAGACATCGTCATCCGCGATTTCCGCACAGAACAAAAAGACATCCAGCCCGGCGATTATGTCCTCGCAAACACCCGCTCAAACGAAGACCTGCGATTTTTAAGAGATCAGCCTCCCTTTTTGGAAATCTCACGCAATGGCGCAGACTTCTGCGTGATCAAAAAAGTCCCCTGACAACCCTGCTATAATCTGCCCGCCATGAAACCCTCTCCACGCTTGTTGCTGACCATTGATTACGAATCCTGGTTTGCCCCCTCCCGCAGGTATGATTTTCTTTCACCCGAAAAACGCCTCGCACTGGATGATAATTTTGCGCATGATGTGATTGACCGCATCCTTGAAGTATTAAAGGATGTAAAAGTAAGTTTCTATCTGGTCGGCGAATTGGTGGAATGGTATCCTGATCTGCCCCAAAAAATATTTGGCGCAGGGCATGAAGTCGGCTTTCATTGTCAGATCCATCGGCCATTAACCATTCTTTCTGACATAGAGCACGATCTGCAAACCTCTGTAACCTGGCGGCGACAATACAAAGTACGCGGCTTCCGTGCTCCGATGATCAACACCGTTGAAGGCGTTTATCCGCTCCTGGAGCATAACGGGTTTACTTACAGTTCTTCCCTCTATGCCCCAGCCGGTACGATTTTACGAAAAGGCAATATCTGGGAATTGCCGGTTAGCACACTGCCTCTGCTTGGAAAACCATCCTCCTTTCTCGCGCCGCGCAGGATGAACTTGCCCTTGGTGCTGGGTGGAGAATTCCCCTACGGTTCCAGCATGATGAGCGGCCTCTTTACCAAGACCGTTTTCAAAATCATCGAAAAAGAATTCAAAGCGGGGCTGAGTCCCGTGATTTTTTTACATCCCTATGAAATTGTCTCCCCTGCAGGCTGGCCGATGCGCTTCGCGCGCGATATGGTTGCCAACCCGCTGCTTTATCCATTTACAATTAATAAATTATCATTCCTAAACGACCTCTTGAAATCCTTCCCGATCTCAACCATGGAAAATTATATAAACGAGTTAGTCCAATGAAAATCCAACGCGTTGACTCACTGGATTTTCCTGCGTTTGAAAGCGAATTAAATTTTAGCGGACTGGATAGCTGGATGAATTTTGTATCTGACATCTATCATTACAAGATTTATCGTTATGCCGTAACCGAAGATTCCCATCCGCTGGCCGCGCTCGCTCTTGTTGAAATCGAACACCCGATCTTTGGTCACTACCTGACAACAGCGCCCTTCGGCAGTTACGGCGGATTTGCATTTGAAACCAGCGCCGCGCGCGATCTTTTATTGGATGAAGCCCGCCGTCTCGCCGAGGACATCAAAGCCGAATATATTTCCATCCGATTTGACAAAGGCGCTTCCTCCCCACCCGATCACTGGTCGCAAGACCCCGCTTATTGTACCTACCGGATAGATTTACCATCCAACTCAGACGAACTGCTAAAATCATTTTCATCAGACCACCGCAATCACATCCGAAAATCCATCAGGAAGGGATTTGAAATCCGTTTTGGTCGTCTCGAACTTTTGGATGATATTTACGAAGCCCTCTCAAAAAGCATGCACGAACTCGGCTCGCCATATCATTCAAAAACCTACCTCCGCAAAATGGCGGAACATTTAGGCGGCACGCTTGAATTCGCCGTGCTATACACGGCCGAAGGAAAAATAGCAGGCGGCGGCGTCTTCATCTATCAAGGCGACACCGTATTTAATTTACATGCAAATATTCTATGGCATACCCGCTCAGCCTACGCGGGCGAATTTCTATATTGGTCAGTCATCGAACGCGCAATCCAAAAGAGATTAAAAACCTTCGACCTCGGCCGCAGTCTCATCGGCTCTGGCAACGAGGTCTTCAAAATGAAATGGGCGCCGCGCAAACAAAACCTCGCATACTGGCACTGGCTGGCGCCAGGGTGCGAACTGCCAGCCCTCAATCAGAAGAATCCCAAATTCCAACTTGCCATTGCAATTTGGAAGCGACTGCCCACCTTCATCGTCCGCTCGCTTGGACCTTTCCTCATTCGCGGCCTGGCATAATCTCTGGACTTCCTCAGCTTGCTGATGGGATTTTACAAAATTCAACATAAACACTAAACCATGAACTACACACTTCACCCACTAAAAACAATTGACCCCAGCCTGCTCCCAAAAATCGCCGAAATCCAATTGGGAGATGCGGGACTACTCTCCAAGCTCGGTTATCCCTTTGTATTAAGATATTTTGAGATCGCTATCAAAGACAAGCGAGCCTTCGGTTTTTATGCACAGGACAATAAAACAGGTGAGATCATGGGACTTAGTCTTGCATCGCCTGAACCGTCGTCACTCACGTCCCAACTCACCCATGACCGCAAATGGCTCATCATAAAAATCTTGAAAGTCTTATTTTCCCGCCCGCTGATCTTCCTGCAAATGGTCATTTCAAGCATCACCATCAAAAGCCAGATGAAAAATGAAGCGGATGCAGTCGAGTGTGTGTACTTTACAGTAGACTCTAAATTTCGCGGCCATCATCTGGGGCGCACACTTCAAAAAGCATTGATGGACGAAGGCCGTAAACTGGGGTATAAAAAAATACTCGCAAGCATCGAAACCTGGAACAAAGCCAGCCTTGCCGCGACTTTATCAAACGGATTTACAATTGTGAAAACATATCGTGAAGGAATTTATCACCGTCATCGCCTGGAAAGCAGACTATAAATGACCACACACCGGGAACGCATTCAAGCCTGCCTGAAGGGCGAAACCACCGACCGCACACCCATCGCCCTCTGGCGTCACTTCCCAGAGGCTGACCAAACCCCTGAGACGCTGGCGGCATCCACACTGGGATATCAAAGCACCTATGATTTTGATATTGTCAAAGTCACCCCTGCATCCTCGTTTGCAGTAAAAGATTGGGGCGTCCAAGACCAATGGATGGGCGACGCAGAAGGTTCAAGAAGATACATCACACGCGTCATCCATAAACCCGAAGACTGGGAAAAATTACCCACACTGGACCCTGCTTCCCCGCATCTGGCTGGACAGTTAGCCTGCCTCCGATTAATCAAACAGAATCTCGACCCGGAGACGCTCCTCATCCAAACCATATTCAATCCGCTTTCCCAGGCAAAGAATTTAGCAGGCAATGACTTGTTACTGGAACACATCAGAAAATACCCGGAGGCCGTACTGAAAGGGTTGGACATCATCACCAAGACCACTGTGAAGTTTGTCGAGGCAGTCTGCGAAACAGGCGTGGACGGCATCTTCTACGCCATTCAGCACGCCCAAAGAAGCGTGCTGGACCTTATGGAGTACAAAACCATCGGCTTGCCGTATGATCAGAAAGCGCTTGAGCCTGCCAAAGATCTGTGGTGCAACATGCTTCACCTGCACGGCAAAGATGTTTATTTTTCATTACTCCCTTTGATGGATTTTCAAATCGTCAACTGGCATGACCGTGAAACCTACCCATCTCTTTCTGAGGCGCAGAGTCTCTTCAAAGGTGCGGTTTGCGGAGGCTTGAGACAGGATTCTCTCACATTGGAAAATCCAGACCAGGTCAGGAAAGAAGCGCAAGATGCGATCAAGCAAACAAACGGCAGGCGTTTCATCCTTGGCACGGGATGCGTTGTCCCCATCACAGCATCCCATGAAAATTATTTAACGGCCAAAAAGAGTGTCCGACCCCACCCCCTTTCAGGCAAGGGTTTGAAGGTGGGGTCGTGAGTTTGCGGGTAATTGCGGGAATCGCGAGGGGCAGAAAGTTAAA
>DATEDD010000363.1:0-4579 GCA_035286565.1 Anaerolineales bacterium | reverse complement strand
GAGAGTGATACTGAGATAATGCGGGAACGTCGCGGCGAAAAACGAAAGGGCTGAGAGTTTCCTCTCAGCCCTGTATGTGGTTGGTAGCGGGGGCCGGATTTGAACCGACGACCTTCGGGTTATGAGCGGGCGAAATCTATTTTTTAGAGACCATTGATATGTGACTGGTTTCCCGTTTTGATTTTCTAATCAGGTCTTTATCGACGTTCCAATGATTACGTCTATTACGATGATTTTGCCCTTTTTGATAATTTTTAGCACAAATTTAGCACATGAAAATGAGCTATGACCTTCGGGTTATGACTCTGACATTTTCTTAGCACAATTTTAGCACAGCGTCATTTTTTAACGACCTTCGCGTTCTTCGTACGACAGTCGCGTCATATCAGGAAAAGAGCACCGAAACCTGGCCGGTCTTTCGCGAGCGGGACGCAGTCTTGACGACGATCTGCACGTCACGGCCCAGCAAGGTTAAGCATTCAAGCATCTTGGCTTCTGAGATACCGCGAAACCGGCCCCGCAGCATATTAGAAAGCTTAGGCTGGGGCATTCCCAGCAGGATGAAGCCTGTATCTGCGTCATCTTTCGCAGTTTGATGATCTCGCCGATCTTTGTGGCAAGTTGCGCCTTGACCAGCATCTCTTCAGCACCTGCAATGCCGAGATCGGCATATACATTCATACTGCCTTTTTCTATTTTATTCATGATCCAACTCCCTCTGGATGCAGGCGGGCTAATTTCAGCCGCGTCTCAATCAAGTCCTTATCCTGTTTTGACGTCTCAATGCCCTTGCGCGATTTCTTCTGGAAACAATGTAACACATAGACCCCGTTCTGAATTTGACTGTATACACCGCGCGGATCAACCGAATCTTCCTCGGCTTATTGCTAACAACGTACAGCCTTCACCTGCGCAGAAGCGTTTATAATTACATGCCGCCAAAAGGGCAGGACAGTATCTATCACCTTGATTTGTACAGACCCTCATGAAATCAGAGGCTTTTCCATTGAGTAATCCATATGGACAAATCTTACAATTGTTTTGTTCGCACATTCGTGGCACCAGATCAAAAGTGACATCAAATTGTTCCGGATACCCTTTCGAAATCTGGTCTCTGTTCTTGTCGAATACTTCCCTAAGTAATTTTGCAAAAGATAACCTCGAATGCTCATATCCGGTCCCAGTTAGAATGCAGTTTCTGAATTTTGAGTTATTGTTCCAAACATCACCAGGCAATTCCAACTGAGTAAAATTCTTCTGATCGAATAGGGCATCGGCTGCGCCGTATTTTAGATTGATCAGGGAAGCCTTGAAATAGCCACTAAATTCCGGAGATTTAAGAAAATCTCGTAACGAACACCAAGCTCTTTTCTGCTTAAACACGATGTCTTTCTTGATAAAGTCATCAAATGCTAATTCAAAGAGCTGCTTGCTTTCTACAATGCTTCTGACCCTATTGGCCCTGTCATAACCATCCTTTAGTGTCTTGTCGAAATCAATACCTTCAGCCGTTTGCTGGCCAATGTCGAAATACGATAATAAATAAAGTGAAAATAATAGCTTTCGAAGGAAGTTTTCATCATCCTTCAACAACTTAAGAACATGAATGATATATTTTGTAAAGCTATAGTCGAATTCTTTCAGAATGCAATACGTACTGAGGATAGATTTAAAGTCGGCCGGATAATAGCGTGACGTGAAGAATGGCGTTGTGTCTCTGTCAAAACCGTATTCACGTAGAACAGTATTATTTCCAACTCTGGTCCCTGCAGTAAAAATATACTTCGCTTTTTCCCCATCCTGACCAAATTGCTGCTTATATCTATCTTGGTATGCATAATCTTGCTTTCTAATGAAATACGAATGATCCGGACGCCCTGGATTTAGCAACGTCAGATCACGAGATTCCCCCATTTTATGCACGAGCTCTGAGAAAACGTAGCCGCCGACGTCCCATACACGTCTGAACGCCATTTGCCGATCCGTTATACAGCATATCCAATGCGTCAGAATCTTTGTATCAGGAGACAAGTCATTCCTGTAAAAATTAATTAAATTATAATTTTCACTGTTTCCCCACCTGGATTCGTCGATGAAGTCAGTTATTCCGAATAGATTGTTTATCATAAGATGTTGTACAATTATCAGTATTATTCGCTCGTCTCTATCATGTGTCGTTCTATTCAGCGCGTAGAATACTATTTGTGCTTGAGCATTTCTTCCAGCATCTTAACTATTACGTCAATGGGTAACTCAGAATCATCCTCAATATCATTTTCCGGCATTTGCCAGAGGGCACCGCTCTGATCAACTAAGTTCATAAAGCCGTCGATCGTCTTCATGGCCGCTTCGGCTTCTTCCCTCGTGGTCTGACGTGGATGGCTTATCGCTAATGTCTGCTGTTTAAACGAAATCGAGACATAAATACCTTGCTGTCTTATTTCTTCCTCAGAGCCTTGCAGAGTTGTTTGGTAATTGTGGACGAGTGAGTCAATTTCAGGATGTATATTCTGTTCAATTAATGTTGCCAAGCTATCTTCATCTTTGCTAATAGATTCCAAGGCCGCTGAGATCGAATTTGGATTCTGAGCAAATGCTGCTTGGAGACTTGAATCGAGGTGAGGTGTAATTTGAGTCAGCAGTATTCCTAAAGCTTGCTTATCTGGATGAGACCGAATTTTACGAAGGAATCGCTCGGGCTCGATCTGCTGCGTAAGATACATTATGCAAAGCATGAGTTTGCCGAACTCTTCTTGAGTAAATATCGCCATGCTTCTTGCTAATCCATAGCGCTCATTTTGAATAAGCTGGCGAGCAGCGTCGCGTAGGTCTGAAATGTTTATGATCGTATATGCTGTGAATTTCAGCACGACCTCACGATTCAGATGAGGCAATATTTGACGTTCTATTTTACTTAATGGTCTTGTCATAGCAGGCAAGTGCGCTTAGCGTTATCAACAACTATTTTCCATTAAATGAATCCGATTCAATTCACGCAGCTTCCGCATATACACTCTTTCCAGCGCCATAATAAGAATCATAAACATGCTGATAGGCGACGGTGCACTTCTCCTTGTAAACATCGGGCGTATAGGTTTTCGGCAGCATCTCATCAAGCATGGTCTCAATGGTGTACTGAACGTCGGCCCGCGTCTGCTGGCGCTTTCTCCAGTCGAGCACGAGCTTTTCCCGCTTTAAAATATCAAGCAGCTTCTTCGATGCCAGCTTGACCTGCTCCATCTCTTTCTTGGCAAGCTTCGGTTTCTTGAGCAAATCGAACAGGGCTAGTTCCTCTTCAGAAAGGCCTTCGACGATCCCCCGCTGGTCTTCCTCGCTCAAGGCTTTTATGAACGCCAACAGCTGCTCATAGAACATCTCGATATTGATCGCCCCGGAATTGTATTCATCGATCAGCCGCTGGAACCGATCCACATAGTCGGTCCTCGTCCTGTTCAGCCTGAGCATGGCATGGAGCTTTGCCTCGATTGCGGCACGCATTTCCGCGATTTGTGTGTGTTTTCTCGCCCGGTCGAATTTCTTGCGCAAAGCCTCAAAGTTGATCTTTGAAAGGTCAAGTAACTTACTTTTCTTGGGCTCCCTGACAAGAAACCCCTCGGCCGCGATGGACTCATCAAGAAGCTGCTGAACCTTCACGAGAACTTCGGAGATATCGACCGCCCCAGTTTCAGACCGTATCTTATCAGCCAGGGTATTGAAGAGAGCGTATTTTTCATAATACTTGTTGGCATCGGCATCGGGCAGGATCGCCTTGAACAGGTTTTTGACCACCGCCGTAAGCGATAGAAACCGTTTCTTTGACTCGTCATTTACCAGGATCGCTTCCACCGCGTCCGAGATCAGGGCGATCTTCAATAGCTTGTCCGCCTGGATAATGAGGTCAACGTCAATACCCTTTTCCCTGCAGAACTCCTCGGTCTCGGCAATAACCTTCGCAAGTTCCTTTACCAGCTCGCTCTTGGGCTTGATCGGCGTGTCACCGGGATTGACGCCACCACCCGAGCCCGTGCCGTAGATCGCCAAGGCCTTCTGGAGGTTCCGGAAGATGTTCACATAATCCACGATCAAGGCGCTCGTCTTTTCTCCATAGACCCGGTTCGCCCGCGCGATCGTCTGCATGAGCGTATGGTTCTTCATGGGTTTGTCTAGGTAGATGGTCGAAAGGGAGGGTACATCGAACCCTGTCATCCACATAGCGCAAACGAACGCGAGCCTAAAGGGATTGTCCGCGTCCTTGAACTTCGCTGCCAAGTCCTCCTTCACCATGCGCCGCCGGTGCTTTTCGATGTTCAGCTTAAGCTTTTTGAACTTGGCCACCTCGTTCTGCTCGGAACTCACCACCACGGCCATGTCTGTCTCTTCCATGTAGGCAATCTTCTTCCGGATTTCCTCGCCGTTCTCGCCCGCTTTCGCTGCCTGCTTGATAGTGTCAACTATTTTGTGTAAATTGCATATAGGGGTAAATTAGGCCGCACCTTACCTACCCGATTTGTTCTCCAACTCAATTCCATTTTCAACGATATGAATGCAAGCAGCCGGTAGCAGGCTGCTTCTCCAGCCA
>DATEDD010000362.1:0-16625 GCA_035286565.1 Anaerolineales bacterium | reverse complement strand
CGTACCAAACCCCAGCAACGTGATGCCAATATAAAATATGGTCAGGCTGCCTGTTACGCCACTGAGGACGATGGTCAGAAAACCAATGAGCGCGCCAAGGTTGCCGGATTGGGCAACATACTTCTTTTTCAAGCGTCCTTCGAGAAAGCCCGCCACAATGAAGGCGAGCAGTGTGAACGTACTACTGATGGAGACGATGCGTGAAGTCTGTTCGAGGGTCATACCGAAGGCTTGCGCGCCAAAGGGTTCGAGCAAAACATCCTGCCCGAGGATGGCCGCCAGGAGCAAAAGAAGATAAACAAAGAATATCTTTGCCACGGGGTTGGATGTGATGGCGGATGCCATCTCACGAATGGAATAAGATGAGGTGTGCGGACTTAAGTCCGCAGACCTCTTCGAGGCCGGTTCCAGTCTGATGAGACCGAGCAGTCCCAAAGTCAGGGCGGAGGCGGCGATGATGATGAAGGCACGCGAAAGAATCGCGGGGTCATAGATCGTCACCATGCGGCTCAAACTGATCCCGGTGGCGATCAATCCGATGACCATGACCGTGAACATCGTGGCAATGGTCCTGCCGCGCTCTTTTTCACCAGAAAGCTCGGAGGCAAGCGAGAGATAAGAAACAGCAGATAGATTGTAGCCCATGCCCCACATGCCGAAGGCGAAGATGCCCACAATGACGCCAGCGGTGAAGTTCTGGCTCATGATCACAGCCACCTGCGGCGAGACGGCTACACCCGCCACACACAGGAGCAATCCTGCAAGAATATACGGTGTGCGGCGAAATCCGAAGATGGGATGTCGGTCCGAAAACGAGCCGACGGCTACCTGGATGGGAGCCAACAAATAGGGGAAAATGGAAAGCAGGGTAAAAAGGGTTTTGGAGATCCCCAGGTCAAAGATCATCACCCGGTTGAGCGTGCTGTTGATGGGGACGAGGGTCATCGCGACCGCGGTGTGGATGAGGGCGAGTTGGAGCCGTTTGAGAAACATAAGCACCTGTTCTGGAAGATGATGGGCGTTTGGAAGCCTTACCCTAGTGCCTCAACTTGATTAAGTTGTAGTGTAAAAGCGGGGCGTTTGAGCCGTTTCGACCCTACATCTTTAACTTGTTGGTGTACTAGTGTAATATTTTAGGCTTAAAGCCACAGAATACAATGTAGATTTACATAGGATTGTACTAATGATTCGTGAGCATTCCACCCTCGATATGCATCGAACCTCCCCCCCCAAATCTTCTGGGTTGGGGGAGACATTTTTGTGATTATTTTACTTTGATCATTTGCCTTGCCACCTGTAATAGTTCGTGCGCGGAACGGAGAGTCCCTTCGCCCACTTCGCCGAGCATCTGCGAGAGTTCAAGCAGACGCGGCTCGCCATCAAATTGTTCGACGCAGGTGATCATGCCGGTGATGAAATGAGAGTCATCGAGATCTCAATGCAGATGAGGGCAACCTGGAGTCGATGGATGACCTGCTGTCATTTTTCTTTCAGGATTTTATGGATTTCATCCAGAATTTGCGACAATGTTGGCTCTTCAGCGGCAATGAGCTTATCGCGCCCACCATGGTGTTTGTGATGTGGATGGGTGCTGATCTCTGGATGGTGAGGGGCATTGTCATAGCGAAAAATACGTTGGCCATCCGCCAAGTATGTGTATGAATAATGAACCTTGACCGGATACCCTAATTCAGTATTTACGACTTCATACACATCGAGGAAGCTTCCATCCCAAAACAAAACCCGGCATCGCAACAGACCGTTATAGTCATCCGATGCCAGGCTTGTAATTTGACCAGATAATTCTGCACCCTTGATCCGACGCAGGCTCTTTTCGATTCCTGAGAAGTAATCCGCGACCCTCATCCAGCAAGTACAATATCGTTCCGCATGAATTGGCGCACAGGCAGGGAGGTCAGGTACAGGTGATAGACACCCGCCCACATCATGAATTCATCGCTGTCGCCCAATTTACCTTCGGAATAACGACGGAAAAACTCAATGGTGGAATATCCAAACTTGCGTTCATACTTTTCCAGCATGCGCGTTAGTTCGGCAAAGTCCACTTTGCGAGGTTTCAGGGTTTTCTTCATGGTTAGTTCCTTGTAAAAAAGTATAACACAACTGTCTATTTCCCCTTGATCATCTGCCGCGCCACCTGCATCAACTCGTGCGCGGAGCGCAGCGTGCCTTCGCCCACCTCGCCCAGCATCTGCGAGAGTTCCAGCAGGCGCGGTTCGCCTTCAAGCAGTTCCACGCGGGTGAGCGTGCGGCCATGATCTACAATTTTTTGCACCTGATAATGCTGGTCACCAAAGACGGCCAGCTGGGGGAGATGCGTCACGCAAAAAACCTGATGTGTACGTGAGAGATTCCATAACTTTTGACCGACAACCAGACCCACACGCCCGCCGATGCCTTGGTCAATTTCATCGAAGATCAAAGCCGGCACTTCGTCCGCAATGGCCATCACATTCTTTAAACCGAGCATCAGACGCGAGGTTTCACCGCCGGAGGCGATCTTTGCCAGAGGCTTGAGTCCTTCGCCGGGGTTCGGGGCCACGAGAAACTCCACGCGGTCGAATCCGTTTTGGTCAAAGGCGATGCGCGTTCCATCGGCAAGAGGCGCCCCATTGGGGTCAAGTTTGGTTTGGAAGTCCACACCAAATCGCGCAGAGGCCATTTTCAATTCATCAAGCTCGGTCTCAATGCCTTTGCCCATCGTGATCGCGGCGGATTTTCGTTTTTCAGAAAGTGCGCTGCCTTGTTTGGCGAGTTTTTCCAATAACTTCGCTTCCTGCATTTCCAATTCGTTGATGCGATCCGCGGCGCCGGTGATGGTTTCCAATTGCTTGCGCGCATCCACTCCATAAGTAACCACCGCGGGAATATTGCCGCCATATTTTCGTGTGAGCGAGTGGATCAGATCCAAACGTTCCTCCACATCTTCCAATCTTTTTGGGTTGAATTCGATCTCTTCGAGATAACCGCGCAAGCCGTGGATGATATCGGAGATCGTGTCCAACATGACCTCGGCCTGATTCGCCAACTCAGCCTGGCCTTCATCTATTTTCGCCAGCGCGGCCAAGGCCTGCGCGGCCTGTCCAACCAAATCCGTAGCGGCGGGTATTTCAGGCGAGCCTTCATCCAGGACTGCCAAAGCCTCCTGCGCATTTTGCGCCAGCGACTCGGCATTCGCCAGTCTGTCGCGTTCCCTGCGAAGGTCTTCATCTTCGCCCGTCTTTAATCCAGCGGCTTCGATTTCCTCGGCCTGATAGGTGAGGGTTTCCGTGCGGCGCACTGCATCCGCTTGCGCTTTTTGCAGATCGCTCAGCTCGCGGCGCAAGTTCAACAAGGCATGGTAGGTCTGGCGGTATTCAGTCAGCGGCTTTGCAACCTCCGCGTAGCGATCGAGCAGGCCAAGGTGTGCACGCGGATCGAGCAAAGACAAATGTTCCGCCTGCCCATGGATATCAATCAACAGCGCACCGAGTTCCTTCAACAACCCAACATTCACCGTGCGTCCATTCACACGCGCCACGCTTCTGCCTTCCTTGCGGATTTCGCGCATCAACACAACATAATTTGGATCATCCATTAACTCTTCGCGGTTGAGGATAAAGTGCACCGCTTCTTTTTCCGGACCTTTGAGCTGGAAGACCGCTTCGACAAATGCGGCCTCTGAATCAGTTCGCACAAAAGCAGGGTCTGCTTTGCCGCCGATCAGCATGACGACGGCATCGAGGATGATGGATTTCCCCGCGCCCGTCTCACCGGTGAGGATGATGAGTCCAGAGTCAAAGCGCAGATCGAGCTTATCTATAATGGCAAAATTTTGGATGTGAAGTTCGGTAAGCATCGGTTATCTAACCAGTTGAATTCCAGAAAGTCGGGTATAGACGAGTGGCACGGCAATCACAAGATAAATGACTTGAAAAAGGATACCAAAGAGATTCATGCTTAATACCTGAAGCAAAGCGACAGGCAATGCTCCAACCACCACGCCAACGCCAACAATAATAAAAAGCGAGCGCGAACGATGGCGTCGTGTAACAAAACGCACACTTTCAGCAATTGCCGCTGAGGCCGCAGGCACACCCGCCGCAATAAGCAGCCAACCAAAGACCCCGAACCCACCAATTAAACTGACCAAAAAAGCTGCCATCGCTGAAAGAAAACCTGCTGTGATAAATCCCAAAGCATAATCGTACCATTCAGCGGTATCAAATGCTTTTTGGTGATTTCGCACACAATCCTTGCATAAATACCCCGTTGGAGTTCGCACTGCACAGGAGGCGCACATGGGACGCTCACAACGTTTGCAGCGCAGGCTAGTCTCGCGGGTGGGATGAGCATAGCAATAGAGTATGGTCACGTCGGTCATCGTTGAAATCCTAAAGAGTTTTCATTCATATGAGCAGTGATATTGCGATAGAAATAACCCGGATCCCCAAAGCGGACAAATTGAGCGGTCACATCGGCGGCAACAACATTAACATGGTCATCTTCCATCAATGGCGTCGGGGGTTGACCATCCACACTCAGTACGGCGTTTTCACTCTTGACGACAATGCGAACAGAAGAACCTTCTGATAAAACAACTGCGCGATCCACGGAAAGATGTGGCGCAATGGGTACTAATAATATATTACGCAATTCCGGCGGCAGAATTGGGCCTCCCGCCGCGAGGGCATAAGCAGTTGAACCTGTGGCGGTGGATGCGATCAATCCATCTGCCACATAGCTGGTCAGTTGACGTGTATCCACGAATGCAGTCAGCCGAACGGGGCGCAGGTTTTGTCCGCGTGCAACCACCACTTCATTCAATGCATTTGAATGGCCCAGACTCTCGCCAGCGCGGGTATGTTCGGCGCGCAACATCATGCGATTCTCGATCCACGCTTCGCCATTTAATAATTTTTCAAAGTACTCGCGCCATTCCTTACGGTCCACCTGAATGAGAAACCCCAGCCTGCCAAGGTTTACGCCGAAAATCGGCACGCCGGATGGCGCGCACAAATGACCGGCTCGTAAGACACTACCGTCACCACCCAGAACAATAAGCATGTCAAATTCCCCATATCTTACGCGTTTTCGAAGTTCTTCATCATACAAAGAGCCATAGGGCGCATCCAGGCCTTTTTTTTTAAGGAAAGAAGATATGGCTTGCGCTTCTGCGAAGGCTTCAGGCATTTTTGGATATGCCATAACAACAGGATGTGTAGGCAGGAATGGTTCGGGCATAGTCGGGTAATTATAAAGGAAAGGATGAAGTCTGGTCAAAAGTCAAAAGTCAAAGGTTGAAGGTTGAGGGTCAAATGCCTATTGACCTTCAAATTTTTAACTCTGTCAAGCTATTTTCACGCCAGACTCTGATCGCAAGTCTTATTAAAGCCGCACCTGGTACAACGTCCGGCTTGTTCGTGTGAACGCGGAACATCCTTTTTATGGTTATCGCGTTTCATATTAACGAGAAGATCGAGCAGGGCTTCTTCCAGTTCACGCGTGTAATCAATGGCAAAATCGCGATTCTCGTAATGGATAATTCCGTACGGCGGACGTGTGTCGTAAGTTTTCTCCACCAGCAGGCAATATGCTGCGAGTTGATAAATGTGTGAATCATAGGGCGCATCCGGTGCGCGGCCTGATTTGACCTCCACAGGAATGATCTTTCCGTTCTGCTGGATGAGGTAATCTGGTTTGCCTGTCAACTCCATGGGAGGGTAGAAAAGCGGTTTTTCCACTTTACCCCAACCACGTGTATCCGTGTAGATGATGCGTCCGCCCGGCAAGCCGGCTTCCTTCCGCTGGGTTGAGGATCGGTGGAAAAAGAAGAGGGCGAAGATAAGCAGAGTGAGGGCGAGGTAGAGCATTGCAGGAATTAGGATTTAGGAATTAGGGATTGAGCAAGCCTTATGATTCTGCCCAGGCGTGTAAATGCCGCGCCGGAAAGATCGTCATTTCTTTTTTTGAGTACTTTGATGAAATCATCTTTATTGAATTCATTCACAGCAGGCAATGTCCTCTCTGCATGTTGCGGCACTTCCTTGGGCCGGCAGGTTGATAAATGCTTGAGCAAATAAGGGAAGATGGCTTTGTTGTAATCCTCGTTCGCGGCGGCGGTATGTGCCAGAGCAGATATGGAATTGTCAATCGTAATAACCGAGCCTGCCTCCTTGGCTTTCTTGATCTCATCCACATGCTTGAAAATAAAATCAGGCTTGACCTTGGCTATTTCCGCGAGCGCGGTCATTGCGCCCCAGACCATGTTGTTGTGCCTGCTTTTCAGCAGTTTTAGGAAATCTTCGGCGTATTGCGCGATGAGATTTGGTTCAATGACGCCAATTTCATACATGACGTGAACACAATCCCAGTGAATATTTTTATTTTCATTCCACATGTTTTCGGCAATTTCGCGAATACCCGCTTTGTCATTTCGCGCGACCAGATCACGCGCCAGATCGAGATTGGGCGTTCGATCGCGCCGGGTTTGCAAATAAGCGAGGCGTTTTAATAAATCAGACATGGTTTACCCTCATCATTGAACTTTAAACCTTCAACATGATCATAGTTGCGCAGTGCAATAGGCCACAAGCAGGACAATTGCCGTAAGAGACAGGAGCAGGCCAAGGGTCCGCGAAAGAGACGAGGCGATGACTTTGCGTCCGTGCTGGTGATGTAAATCCGTACCTCCAGCGAGTTCGGCTTGATTCTCCGACTCGACACCTTTTTTGCGATAGTGCCAGGCGCGTCGGCAGTACAGGTAACTTCCGATTTCAGAAGCGCGGATGATCGACATGGGCAGAGTATAGCACAAATTTTCTATTGAGTTATGATAAACTTACGCGCGTAAATACCATCTTCCCATGCAGAGGTAATCCATGTCCAAACGCGAAGTCCATTCCATTGAGATCGCAGGTATCAAACGTGAACTGCCCCTTTTTGAGATCAAGCCCGGTTTGCGGATCGCCATTCTGAACATTCTTGGAGATACAGAACTGGTCCAGGCTTGTGCACGTGAACTTTCCAAAAAACTAAAGGATGTTGATTACGACATTCTCGTCACGGCAGAAGCCAAATCCATTCCGCTGGCCTATGCGCTTTCGGTGGAAACGAAAAAGCCTTATATCATCCTCCGCAAGTTGTACAAGCCGTATATGGGTGATGTCATTCAGGCGGAAACGCTTTCCATCACCACGGGTCAACCTCAGGTTTTGATTTTGGATGAAAAAGACCGTGAGGCGATTACGGGTAAAAAAGTAGTGATCCTGGACGATGTCATCAGCACAGGTTCCACTTTGCAGGGCATGCGTATGATCCTGGACAAAGCCGGCGCGAGCGTGGCAGGCGAGGCGGCCATCCTCACCGAAGGTGACCGCGCACAATGGATGCACATCCATTCACTTGGACACTTGCCAATGTTTACGGAGTAAGTGGGGAAACATGTAGACACTGAAGCACGGAAACACATAGACCCGTAAAACACAAGACCCTGAGAAAATATCTCGGGGTCTTGTGTACTTGTTTTACCTATGTACCTGTTTACTTGTTTACCTGTATACCTCCCTCAACCAACTTAATCTTTTGAACCCGCTTCATTTTTTTGATTGCCAACTCGCGCTTCATGGCGTCTGTGCGATTTTGTTGTGGTTCAAGATAGACCAATATCACGGGACACCGGGTTTTTGTGTAACGCGCACCGACTCCTTTATTATGTTGTTTAACGCGGCGTTCGGGGTTGGTTGTCCAGCCGGTATAGTAGGTTCCATCCGCACATTCGAGCATGTAACAATAGCAGGTCATTTGTCTTTTTTATCAGCCCTGTTAAACATCGTGCCAAACAATCTTTCCTTCACGGATATTTTTTCAACCGGCACTCTTTTCATTTCCATCCAGTTTGCAGCGGAGCGTTCGTTCAGCCAGTTTTGGCGTCCATCCTGCGCTTTTTTCAAACGAGCTTTCAAGGATCCTTCTTTGGCATCTTCAATGTCATCACGCAAATCAGCGAGAGCCAGGATCATCGCATTCAAACCACGAACAACATTCTCGCGATCATGCAAAGTTAACATTTGCAATGCCTCGGTATCCTCCCGCCCAGTCAGAGCGGAGGTGGCGGCAAAGTAAACGCGGCTGGCCGCCTTGCGGGCTTCCTGCCAGCCGGGCTGTTCCATGGTTGCGTTTAACAAAGCTGCTGAAACCAACTGCGGTAAAAGATGAGCAGAGGCCATCAAACCGTCTGACTCAATCAAGTCGGTGATGATCACACTTCCACCCGTTAAACTGACAAACCCTGAAACCAAATCAATTGCTTCGCCAGGCGTGCCATAAGGAGCTGAAAGCAGGAAAATGCTCTTCGAAAACAGATCAGCTTTGGCTGAGTCCAGACCCGTTTTTGTCTCCTGTAAATAATCAGGCCCAATCGCGGGGACGAGTCCTACATAGTGAACCCCTTTCGGCAAAATTTCCTGAGCCCATTTCGCCACCTGCCCTTTAACCGGGGTGGTATCCACCACCACAGTGCCTTTTTTAAGATCCTGCGCAATGTACCCCAAAGTTTCACGCACCTGATACACTGGCACGGCCAGCACCACCAGGTTTGCATTCTCCACAGAACTCGGAAGGTTATGATTCGTTTTATCCACTACCCCGTTTTTTTGAGCAAGCCGCTCAATACTGAATTCCTTATCGTGACCGACGGTTGTAACCTTGTCTTTGTGAGCCGCAAGCGCCAATCCAATTGACGCGCCAATTTGTCCAAGACCAATAATTGTGATTTGTACAGGCATATTACCCTCGCAAGAGTTTGATGACGAGATTATACTGGCAATGTCCCCTTAAATGACGAGAACCACGGACGCCGACCGTGGTTCTCTTTGAAAGGAGGAGAAGAGAAATCACCTTACGCCAGTAAATTTATCATGTTTGTCTCCAAACTACTTGACGGGAAACCTACGAATGCCCTACGATTGTCCGACAATTAACCAGATTGGAAACGTTTTTCGATTTTTTTGATGAAGGACAGAAAAAATGACATCCTCTTCTCCCAAAATTTATCTTGGCGAATTGAATCACACTTCTCTTGGGGATTTTCGCCTCGCCGCCTCCACCTTTGGCCTGCTTGCCGTTGAGTGGGCAGACTCTCAACTCGAGCTGTATTCGTATTTATTCCGACTGAAACGGCCCGTTGAACCAAACCAGAAAATTATTCAACCCTATGCAAAAGAGCTGGGCGAATATCTAAAAGGGAAACGCTCCGAATTCACCTTCTCAATTGACTGGTCAACTCTGCGACCATTTCAATTGAAAACATTGAAAGCAGTTTATACCATTCCGTATGGCGAAACGCAATCCTACGCAGAGATCGCCGCACAGATCGGGCATCCGCTGGCCTTCCGCGCTGTCGGGCGGGCCAATGCCACCAATCCCATGCCGATTGTGATTCCATGTCACCGCGTTATCGGCACAAATGGCAAACTCTACGGCTACGGAGGCGGAGATGGATTGCCTACGAAAGAATGGTTGTTGAAAATGGAAGGCGCATTGATTGCGTGATAGACTTAAAATCGTGGATATTCTTACACAACTCTTCTGGATATTCCTAAAAGTCAATTTACTCAGCACCTCTGGACCCACCTCTGTCGGACTACTGTATCACGAAGCAGTCGGCAAACTGGTTACAGAGGCCCAATTTATACAAGCAGTTGGGCTTTCATCTGTTTTGCCAGGCAGTGATGCTCTGCAACTCGCCATGTATATCGGCTATGCCGCCGGAGGAATTTCAGGGGGGTTCGTCTCACTGACTGCATCCATTTTGCCTCCCACCATTATCATTCTCGGGGTCACCATGATCCTGCACCGCCTGCGCCGCGAATCATGGGTCAGCAACTTCGTGCAAGGACTCGCCCCGGCCATCTCCATATTGATGGTCTTCACAGCCTGGAAGATATTTGATAAGGGTAGCGGCGACACCGGCTGGTTTGGCTGGTTGCTTGGCATTGCCAGTCTGCTTGCCATGTGGTTCAAACTGCCGGAGCGCATTGTGATTATTCTGGCAGGCATTATCGGCGTCATTTTCCTATCACAATGAATCAAACGAATTTTTCAGTCTGGCTAAAATTATTGTGGCTGTTCCTCAAAGTGAACCTGCTTTCTCCTTCGGGCCCTGCCTCGATTGGTTTGCTATACAAGGAAGCAGTCGGCACGATCATGACCGAGGATCAATTTGTAGAAGCCGTTGGCTTTTCAAATGTACTTCCCGGCAGTGAAGCGTTGAAGCTTGCCATGTTCGTCGGCTTTGCGGCAGGCGGGGTGCCCGGCGTCTTCACTGCGCTGTTGGGCGCAATCCTCCCGCCTACCTTGATGATGCTCATCGTTTCCGCAGTCCTACAGCAATTTCAAGAAGAGGACTGGCTCAAAGGATTTGTAGCAGGCATGAGTCCGGCGGTGGCGGCGTTGATCATTGTCGTAGCCTGGGAACTCTTCCGCGTCGGTCAAACAAAAATAATCGGCCGGCGCACTTTTATCATCGCTGCATTAAGCGTAACAGCCTTGTGGTTTGACCTGCCGTCTCCCCTGGTTTTACTCGGTGCAGGGATCTTGGGCGTGATCCTATTTCGTTAAGAGAGATGATCTATGCAACCTGAACTATTGATCGCAACAAATGGATATAAAGGCACTCTGCCAGCCATTGAATATGGGGTCTGGTTGGCCGCCACCCTTCAAATGAAGGTAACACTTCTCGGCGTGACTGAGAAACTGAATCCTGCCGCGATAGATGAGCACCACCCTTTGGAGGAGGTCTTCGCGCGCGCTGTCGAATTATTTCAACAAAACCATCTGGAATACAATCTCGAAGTGCAGAACGGAAACGCGGAGGATCTCATTCCCCGCAAGGCGCAGCAGGGAAAATACATCACCGTGATCGGGCCCTTGGGACGCCCGCATTTTCGCCGTTTGATAACGGGGCGCTCCATTCGTCATTTGATGGAGGAGATCGAACAGCCGATCTTTTATGTGCCTGTGGCAAAACTTCCTTTAAATAAGATTTTGATCTGCATTGGCGGGCTTGGGTATGAAGTCAATGCGGAACATATCGCCATGCAAATGGCAATGAAAAGCCGCGCCGAGATCACTTTCCTTCATATCATTCCTCCGATTGACATGAATTACCCCACAGCAAAGACCGTGAGCGAACACTGGCAAAACCTCGCCGAAACAGACACCCCCGTTGGACGCAGTCTGCGGCAGGCGATGGAGATCGCCAAAAATGACGGTTTAACCGCATCCATAAAAGCTCGCCAGGGCAATGTTGTGGAGCAAATATTTTTTGAAATTAATGAAGGAAATTACGACCTGCTGTGCATGGGGTCGCTGTACAGCTCGAACGCTTTACGTCAACTTTACACCCCAAATGTGACTGCTGAAATCGCGGATGGTATTAATTGCCCCATATTAACAGCCCGGTATAAGAAGGATTAAATTTATTCGGTTGATATCAGGAGGATAAAACCTCGCCTTAATATCCTGCTATCTGGGTGTGTATTTCTCTTCCCATTCCGCAATCGCAGCGCGGATGGCGGCTTTGATGGCTTCATCGGGAACGTCATCTACGCCGGGGAATTTTTGCAAACCGACATAAACTTCCACTACGCCTTGAAGTGATTCCTGCAGGCGAATTCCCTGCCCGGCTAGCGCGGTGTTCATCAATCGTGATTGCAATATCATGTCAATTTGTGCCACGATACTTAGGGAGGCCGGGGGTCTTTCTACTAAGGTTTTCTTTACGGGAGAAAGGATGGCACTTAGGGTTGGCTCAACCGGTTTGACAGGGGGAGGCGGCATTGGGCGAGAAATCGGTCGTTGGGCGGATACTGACACTGAAGGAGTCTGAGCAGGTTGTTGAGGCTGTCCGCCTTCGAGATAGGGGCGAAGAATCGTGAGCAATTCTATCAAGCGCTTTCTTTTATCTGGGGATAATGCGCCGTTGACCGGCAACCCGTCCATTTCAACAACGACATGCCCATTTTCATTTTTTATCCGTAATAGTCCGGGGTCATTCTGGGGGTCGGCCGCATTAAGTGCAAGTTGTTGCTCGGCTTGCGCAATCATTCTCTGCGCTTCTTTTTGAACCTGTTCTGCGCGGGCTTCGGCTTCTTTTATTTTCTTTGCCGAACGATTGTTCGAATCAAAAAAGCCGATCGCCCAGCCCAGGATCAATGCGCCAAGCGAAATAAGAATTGGGGTAAGAGTAAATCCTTCTGGCATAGTATTACCTCAAACGTTGACATTTCGGACAAACATGCGTACCGCGCTGACCCACTGTAAGTTTTTGTATTTCTGCACCGCAGACAAGACAGGGCTTGCCTGCGCGGTCATACACGCGAAAGTAATTTTGATAATCGCCTCCGCGATAGACCCAATCAATACTCGCGCCATTGCGGCGGATGCCTTCCTTAAGCACAGTTCGGATCGCTTCACGCAAAGCCTCAGACTGCTTCTGTGTAACGTCATTCGACACCGCAAGCGGATGCAGTTTTGCCATGTGCAAACATTCATCTGTATAAATGTTGCCCAGCCCGGCGATAAAGGCTTGGTCGAGCAACAATGGCTTGAGCTGGCGTTTGCGTTTACCCAAATTCTCAAAAAGCCATTTGGATGTGAATCCGCTTTCTAAAGGTTCAGGACCAAGTTTCGCAAACACACTTTCGGGGTCCTTTGTAAACCAGACGCGGCCGAACTTGCGAGTATCATTGAAGGCCAGATATTTCCTGTTAGAAAGGTGCAGCAGGAGCCTGTCATGTTTTTCCGGCTCGGTTTTACTTTGCCTGATCATTATATCGCCACTCATGCGAAGATGAATGAGCAGATGGAAGTCCGATAACACAAGATCAAGGTACTTTGCACGGCGGGTTACATCCTTGATCTTTTGTCCTTGCACCTGTTCTGTGAATTTTTTCGAAGATGGAGTTGCAAGTGTGCGCGCCCAGAACAAATCGGCAGAGAGGATGGCCTTGCCGATCAGTTCTGCTTTTATTCCGCGGACGATAGTTTCAACTTCTGGAAGTTCGGGCATGGGCGAAACGTTTGACGTTAAACGTTTAACGTTGGTTGTTATTCGTTGAACATCTCGCCAACCGAACGGCCTTCATGTGCGCGTATGATTACTTCGCCCAACAAAGAGGCCACAGAAAGTACCGTGATGCGTCCTTCGAGGTGTTTCATTTTTTCAGGTGAGACAGGTGCGGTATCCGTTGTGATGATCTGCTTAATCGGCAGGGATGCAAGGCGCTCAGCGCCGTCATTTGAAAGGACGGCATGCACGAACACAAGATAAACATCGCGCGCGCCTTTCTGCTTCACGATATTGACAGCCTGGGCAATCGAACTGCCTGTATCCACTTCATCATCCACAATGATCACATCGTGGTCTTTCACAGCGCCGATCAGGGTCAGCGCTTCGGCTTTGGCATCGTTGCCAATGCGGCGCTTTTCAATGAAGGCAATCGGCATGTCCATATCTGCCGCGTAATTGCGTCCCTTCTTTGCAAAGCCGAGGTCAACCGAAACGACCACCGGGTCATGCATGTTTGAACGCATGTTTTTATTAATGTGGTCTATCAGCAAATGGGATGCGGTAAGTACATCGCCGGGGATGGAAAAGAATCCCTGCACCTGCCCCGCATGTGGATCAAGGGTCATGTAGCGGTCTGCGCCAGCCACTTCCAGCATATCCGCCACCAAACGGGCAGTGATCGGCACTCGCGGCTGGTCTTTTTTATCCGAACGACCATAACATAAATAAGGTACAACTGCCGTAATGCGCGCCGCAGAATCCAGCCGCAGGGTTTGGATCATGATCAGTAATTCCATTAAGTTACGATGCACAGGCGATGAGGTGGTCTGGATCACATACACATCCTGCCCGCGCACGCTTCCGCCCAACTTCACAAAAACATTTTCGTTTGGAAATTCGATCACCTCGCGCTCGCTCAACGGCTGACCGAGATAATCCGCGATCTTTTGAGACAGCTCAGGCGCGCCACTGCCTGCAAAAAGTTTTATACCCCCATACACTTTCAGTTCGTGATGAACATGATGCATATTCTACTTCTCCTTCCTTCGAGACATCCATTCGGAGCGCAAAACACCCATTAGCAGGACATCATCATATTTGCCAATTTTATAGACCGCCTCGCGTAAGCGCCCCTCCAAAACAAAGCCAGCCTTTTCATAGGAGCGCACGGCGCGGATATTCTCGGTAAAGACTCGCAAAAATGCGCGGTTCAGATTCAAGGTCTCAAAACAATGGCGCACGAGCAGGGTCATCACTTCGGAGCCATAGCCCTTATCCCATTCAGATTTATCACCGATCATAATTCCAAGTTCGGCGGAACGGTTCACCTGCTCAATGCCAAACACGGCGCAATTGCCGATCAACTTCCAGTTCCTTCCTTTGCGAACTTCAATCGCAAGCGGTTTTTCGTTCTGGTCGCGTTTGGTCATGGCCTCGAACCAATTCTCCTCATCCGTCATTGACATCGGCAAATAAAGACCAAGTCCGCGCGTCACTTCGGGGTCATTGACCCATTCGTGAAACATTTTGACATCCTCGCGCTCCACGGCCCGCAAACGGACTCGTTCGCCAACAATGATACTCATTTGAGCCTGCCCTTCATTAATTCATTCACAGCTTCCCACGGCGAAATATTTCTTTGGACGACTTTCTCTAGGACGATTTTATATTCCTCCGGCGGGACTTTTTTGAGAAACTGATTCCATAACGCCTCACGGATCAACGCCTCCAACTCGACCTCAAGCCTGGCACGCTCACGAAGGGCCCAGCCCCCACTTTGACGGAGGTGCGCCACATGCCGCGCAATCGCTTCTGCCAGTTCCACGATGCCTTTGCTTTCAATCGAAACTGTCCTCAGGATCGGAGGAATCCACATCGCCGTGGAAGATGAATCTTGCGCAGGAGCAGGCTTGCCCGTAGTCTGATCGAGGGGTGTCCGCATGGTTAAGCCATGATGTCTGAAAACTCGTTCGGTTGGGTGCGCCAGTTCCAGCATGGATTTTAATGCCTTCTCGGTATTTTCCACGCCAGGCCTGTCTGCCTTGTTGATTACAAGAATATCCGCAATCTCAAGGATGCCTGCTTTAATGGCTTGTATATCATCACCCATCCCGGGCGCGTCCACAACCAAAGTGGTGTGCGCGAGACGGGCAACCTCCACTTCACTTTGACCCGCGCCCACGGTTTCAATGATAACCGGATCAAAGCCAGCCGCATCAAAAACCTGGGCCATATTCGCGGTGGATTGTGCCAGGCCTCCGAGTGAACCCCGCGTTGCCATCGAACGGATAAACACGTTAGGGTCACCGGAAAGATCGCGCATACGCACACGGTCGCCCAGTACCGCGCCGCCCGTGAAAGGGCTGGATGGATCCACCGCCACAATCGCCACACGCCAGTCCTCCACTTTGCGATAAAGCAAGGCCAGTTGATTCACCAGTGAAGATTTACCCGTGCCGGGTGCGCCCGTCACACCGATCAGATGCGCTTTGCCCGTATGTGGAAATAATTCAACTAATGCAGCGCGTCCTTCAGGCGTGTTATTTTCCACTTGCGTAAGCAAGCGCGCCAAAGCGAGTCGGTCACCGTTAAGAACTGCTTGAGAGTAGGTCATAAATAAATTTTTTCTTCCTCTCGAAAGAGCATCGGGAGCGAGGAGGTATGCGCTTAGAACAAAACACAGAGTAAAATTTTACTCTGTGTCATTCATTCAAGTTATTTTGTTACAGCCAATCTGACATCACGAATAATGTCTTCGGTGGATGCACCTGGGCCGTATACCCCAGTCACGCCCATTTCTTTTAAACGATGCAGGTCTTCATCTGGAATAATGCCGCCGATGAAAATCTTCACATCAGATTGTCCGTTAATTTTGAGCAACTCCAATAGACGCGGAGTTAAGGCCATATGTGCGCCCGAAAGAATCGAAAGCCCAACTACATCCACATCCTCCTGAAGCGCGGCTTCGGCGATCATTTCGGGGGTTTGACGCAGGCCGGTGTAGATCACTTCCATGCCGGCATCGCGCAAGGCACGCGCCACAACTTTTGCGCCGCGGTCATGCCCATCCAGTCCGGGCTTGGCAACCAATACGCGGATCTTTCGACCGTGCTCAGGATTAGTCTTCTTTTCAGTCATTTTTTCTCCGAGGGAAGCATCGTTGAGATTATACTATGTATCATAAACCCGCTTAGGAAAATTCCGAGATCAACATCTCGGAATTTTTTTAACTGAGTGACTAAACAACTACTCAAACACAAAACTACATCCCATCATCTTTTGGCGGGGCGGTTTGACCGTAATCCAACACCGCGCGCATTTGCGTGCCTCCCTCAGGCGGACCTACGATCTTTTTATCTTCCATCATATCTACAATACGCGATGAGCGGGTGTAGCCAATGCGTAATCTTCTTTGCAGCATGGATACAGAGGCGCGTCCTTCCTTGCGGACGATTGCCACGGCTTCATCATAAAGCGGATCACCATCCACTTTTTTCATCTCATCCCATAACGGCGTTTGCTTTAGTGGGACATTTTCGGGGATGGAATCTGC
>DATEDD010000361.1:0-2950 GCA_035286565.1 Anaerolineales bacterium | reverse complement strand
CTTCCACGACCTCGCCATGACCCAACTCCGCCGCCCACGCCTCCGCCCGACCTCGAACCTGCTTCAGCGTCTGGGACATCATCTTCAGGATGGGCACTTCGCGCTCCTCTTCGTCCTTGAGGTAATGCAACAGCGTGGCGGACAACCCAGCCAGACAAGCCTTGTCCGCGCGGACTGCCCTTGCAAGAGGATGTTTCTTGATCTTCGCGATCAAATGCGCCTTCCCAATAATAATGCCAGCCTGCGGACCGCCAAGCAATTTATCGCCGGAGAAGCAAACAATATCAACCCCCGCCTGCATGGACTCCTGTACAGTGGCTTCATGCGCGAGCCCGTATTTCGCGGTGTCATATAACGCGCCAGAGCCGAGGTCATCAACGACAGGAACGCCAAATCCATGCGCGGCTGTGACAATATCCTTTAACTCAGGTTCCTCGGTAAAACCAACCAGTTTGAAATTGGAGCGATGTGCGTGCATGACGAGTCCGGTCGCTTCAATGAGGGCTTCTTCATAGTCTGATATGTGAACTTTGTTGGTCGTGCCTACTTCCACAAGTTTTGCGCCCGATTGCTTCATCACGTCAGGCACGCGGAAACCACCGCCGATCTCCACAAGCTGGGAGCGGGAAATGACTACCCGCTTCTTATTCGCCAATGCCGATAAAACCAATAAAACAGCCGCAGCATTGTTATTGACAATGAACGCTGATTCTGCGCCTGTCAATTTTTGTAAAAGAGATTCAGCGTGAATAGAACGTGACCCGCGCTGGCCTTTGTCAAGGTCATATTCGAGGGTGGAATAGCCGCGTGAAACCAAGTCCATGGCATGGATGGCAGACTTGCTCAAGGGCGCGCGCCCCAAATTCGTGTGCAGTATCACGCCCGAAGCATTGATGACCGGGATCAGAGTCGGCTGTGTCCACGCGGTTAAGGTCGATTCTGTTTGGGCGAGGATCAAATCAGTTGATGGCAAAACAGTTATCCCTCCGGATTTGAAGCGGGCTCTGGTCCCATCCAAAACAAAGCGGATGGCATCCAGAGTCAAGGGTCTGCCAAAACCCACAATCAGCTGTGCGGCAGCTTCGGTTTGTAGAATCTGTTCCACCGAGGGAAGGTTACGGAGAGTCGTCATCTGTAAAGACCGGCAGGCGGCGGTTTGCCTTCTCGCGAATGCGTATGAAATATTCAGCAGCGATTAATCCGCCAGCAAGACCAAGGATCACATACAGTGAAACGAGGCGGCCTAATTGAAGCCATGCAAGCGTAGCGCCATAGACACCCACCCACAATGCCTGCCGCACAATGACATTTGATTCTACGAGAGGTTCAGTTGGAAAACGGCGATGCAGAAAATACACAACCGGCAAGGCAATGCCTGTAAGCGCCATGATCACGAACACAAAAAATCCCCAGCGCGCCCATACAAAGGGAAGGGAAAAGTAAACCACAGTGAATAACCCGCTCCAGCCTATGAGGATAAGCATGATGGCGGATAGTTGGTAATTACGAAAGGTATTTTGTTGTGAATCCATGACATGAATTATACTTTGGAATAGGATGAGGTATAAGTAATAAGAGACCAGCAGGCAGAAGTGAGAATGAAAGTCCTATTGTTCGAGTAGGATTGGATTTCTTCCCTGCACGGAACGCAGTGTGGTCCAAAAATGCACCTCTCGAAGAGCACACTCGACAGGCTCAATATATCGTTTGGGGCAGCTCGACGACCAGAAAATAGAATGGAGGATGGTATGAACGTCTCTGAGGCAATTCGTTTAAAGCGTGCAGTCAGAAAATTTCAAGACAAGCCCCTGCCCGATGAGGTGGTAGTTGCAATTCTCAACGCAGGGCGCCGGTCACAATCGTCGAAAAATAATCAGGCATGGCAATTTATTGCGATACGGGATAAAACCATTTTGAAAGAATTATCCCAATGCGGCGAGTGGGCGGGACATATCGCAGGCGCGGCTTTGTGCGTTGCCATCCTCACCCCTGATCCAAATGAGAAATTTCAGATCATGTTCGATGCCGGTCAAGCCGCGGCATTTATGCAACTCGCCGCATGGGAACTGGGAGTCGGCTCCTGCCCCGCTTCACTTTATGAATTCGATAAAACGCGCGGGATATTAGGCTTCCCCGCTGAATGGCATCTGCGAGTCGCTTTATCGTTTGGATATGCGGTGGAGGAAGAAAAAATATCGGCCGCGCCGAAAAAAGGAGGACGGATGTCGCTGGATGAGGTAGTCCACTGGGAGAAGTGGTAAGCAGGCTGATTGCTGCTCGTTGGGAGCGATTTCCGCCAGGAAATCTTCATCCAATGTTAATCGTGATCAGGGATAAGAGACATGAGCCGGGGTTGTTGAAGTTATTTAACGGATCTGTTTTACTTTTAGTGTAAATGCGAACGAACCATGTTAAACTAATCACATGACACTCCCTTTCCCCTCCACTGGAAAAACAAAAGATGAAGTCCTTGCAGCCATGCGCGCCGCGCGCGACCATGATGTGCAATGGCAAAAGGGACGCGCTTTCAGTCTGGTCTATCACGCCGGGAAGGATGTGGATGACCTGCTGAAGGAAGCATCTCTTTTATTTTTCTCCGAGAATGGCTTGAACCCCACTGCCTTCCCGTCCCTGCGAAAATTTGAAACCGAGATCACTTCAATGACGGCTTCACTGTTGGGCGGCGATGAGGACACGGCCGGGACGGTCACGTCAGGCGGCACTGAGTCCCTCTTGATGACGGTCAAGACCGCCCGTGATTGGGCGCGCAAAAATCGCCCTGAGATCAAACAACCGCAGATGATCCTGCCGATCACAGGCCATCCAGCCTTTGAAAAGGCGGCGGAATATTTTGGAGTGCAGGCCGTTCACATCGCCGTTCGAGCTGATTACCGCGCCGACGTAGAATCTGCCCGAAGAGCTGTGACAACCAATACCATCCTGATCATCG
>DATEDD010000360.1:0-8026 GCA_035286565.1 Anaerolineales bacterium | reverse complement strand
CTCCGCAGCAAACGTTAAACGTTTAACGTTAAACGTTGAAATTCATTCCATTCATCATCCGTCATTTCAACTGTATGCTCAACGGCGGGGAATCGTTTCGTTTCGACATCCGCAATATATTCTGTAAAAGCCTTGTTCATCGCTTCGTGGAAATTTGCATACTGCTTGACGAACTTCGGTGTGAAGCGATCAAAGAGACCGAGCAGATCATGCGTCACAAGCACCTGCCCATCACAACCTGCGCCAGCGCCAATGCCAATGGTGGGAATGGAAATTTGCTTGGAGATAGTTTCCGCCAATCGCGCAGGCACAGACTCAAGCACGAGGCTGAAGGCGCCCGCATCTTCGAGGATCTTTGCATCCTCAAGCAAACGTTTCGCCGCAGTCGCAGTTTTGCCTTGCGCGCGAAATCCGCCCAGTTGATGGACGGATTGCGGTGTGAGTCCCAGATGTCCCATGACGGGAATGCCAGTACCCACAATCGCGCGGACCGCGTCGGCGCGTTCGCGCCCGCCTTCGAGCTTGACCGCGTCCATGCCGCCTTGCTGCAGAAAACGCCCAGCATTGCGCATCGCATCTTCCGTTGAAACTTGATAAGACATGAAAGGCATATCGCCAACGAGCAAGGCATTCTTCGCGCCGCGTGAAACCGCGCGCGCATGATGAAGCATTTCTTCCATGGTGACAGGCAATGTATTTTCATAGCCCAACACCACCATCCCGAGCGAATCGCCGACGAGAATGCAATCAATACCGGCCTTGTCTATCGCCATTGCGGTGGGATAGTCATAGGCTGTCAGCATGGTAATCACCACGCCGCGTTCCTTCTTCTGGCGGAACGTCAGCGTGGTCACCTTCTTGCGCTGTGACGGGTTGGTTTTGACTGGGGTTAAAGTTGACAGGGTACCCTCCGATAAAGGTAGAGTCCGATTCTGCCCCGCGCATTTCCTTTATCTCTTATCGAGATGTGCGGGGTGTGTGCTGGCGCCCCTGAATATGCACACGATTTCGGTTTGATTGGTTTTACCCGTCACGTTCGCCTGGATACGTGCGGATTACTGATTATGACATAAAAGCGTGCTTTTGGGTATAAATTTTTTGTGAGAGATTTATGGTCGCCATCCGCTCCAAAGATTTGATGCGGATTACGCGAATGCTTTGCACACCTAAAAGTCCTGATTATTATCCGCTTAATCAGCCAGCCAATTTATGCATACGGATTTGGATAAAAAAAGGTCTCACTCCCCGGCACGGACGAATTCAAGTAAGGGTTGGGTAACGGTTCATTCTCAGCGAGTATTCTGACCCTGCCTTTTGGAATGTAATTTTCAGACTGGCCTGCCAATGCCAAAACAGGCATAACGGTCTTGTTTTTGTATTGCGGAAATGGCTCGGATATATATTCAAGAAAGTAAAGAAATTTACCACTGGCATCCTTCACTTGTACCCGCGCGGAAATGGTTGGAAAAAAGAACAACCACCAATGATCGCGCGGGTTGTATTGACGATAATTTCCAGTTGGGTTGATCGCTTCCACTACATGGCAATCTGTCCCACCCACCCTGCGCTCTCCAATGATTTTCAATATCGTCCCGCCTGTGACGAGTGGTTTGCCTTTCATTGGCTCTTTATCCAAATTTTTTCCATTTACATAATCCGCATGAGTCTCTGAGCCAGCAAAGTCGGTAAAGAAGCGTGCTGACATTCCGCTGCCAGTGGTCAGGCTTCGCCATGACATTTTCGCCTCGGCTTCGGGCGTGCTTGGAATACGCTGCCTGCATAGGTCGTGCATCCATAATTGCAAGTCCTGGTGAAGCGATACAATTCCCCCGTTTGGGGCAGTAACCATAAACCTTGCAGTGGCGGGCAGTCCGCGAATTCTATTTTCTACTCCATTGCGGGAGGGACGTGATTTTTTCGTGACAGTAGTTCCATCATCCTGTAACCAAGCCTGGTCATAATCCAGTTTCACGACTCCGAATACTCCGATCCGTTTCAGATCCTTACGCGGCTCGAAGGCAATAACTCCATCATCGGTGTGAGCAATAATACGTATCATTGGACGGGATCAAATACTTCGGTGGTGGTCGTACCATCTTCGTAATTTGCAATAACGGTCAACGAAACAATCTTTACCTTTGGGTGTGGAGGTGTCTTCGGTAAGGAATATTCAGCCTTGCAGATTGTGTTGCCGAGATAGATTATCGCCATCCATGCCGGCTGTTGAACTACTGCGCCGTTTACTTTCAAAACCCTGCCCCACTTATCGCCTGCTTTCACATACTCAGATTTTACGGTTTCGGTGTACTCCCGCACCAGATCAATCTCAACCTGAGAGCCGGCGGCGTATGATCCAATTACGGATGTGAACGTGCTGGGGGAAACACGCAATCGTGTGCTTTGATTTGGAATGATCTTGCCAACAACTACATAATCTTTTGGGGCCATTTTATTCTCCTCTTTTCACAAATGTAATTTGCTCGCCACTTTCCATATAAACCACCAGGAATTTGAAGTCGGTTTTATCAATTTCCACAGGAAGTGCGGCAGGCTTCGGTGTCAACTGGAAGCGCGTGCGAAAGGCATCCATATCGCCGTTAAAATAGTTCAGATCTATGTTCTTGCTTTCAACGCCGTACAAACTGCCATCCCCTTTGTCTGTGTATTGCCAAAATAGCCAGTCTGTCCAGGGCTTTGGCACAAGCGGTTTATCCACTTTATAGTTGGCAATCCATAGCGGATACTGCTTGAAATATTCCAGTGATGCGGCGGGAATGCCTTTGGCCACTGTACGCTCAAGCCAATAATAATAAGCAGTGTAAATGCCGATTTCCTTGCTGGCGGGCAGCAAGGACTTCAAGCCCTCGATGAAATCATACCAATCCTGCCATCTGCCATATTGGCCATCGTAGTTATCTTCAAAATCGCAGAACAGGGGCAGTTCGCCGAGGTCGCCTGCGAAGAGACTCACCCACAAATCCGCCTGTCGCTTCGGCTCGACACGGCTGTCATAAAACCAGTAACTTCCTCGCGGTAATACACCTTTGGCGGCTTGCCAGTTGAGTTTGAAATCCGGGTCTGCCCACAAATTCTGTCCTGAGCGAATGATGACATAGCCGGCATTTGACTCCATCTTTGCGAAGTCAATCATCCTCTCGGTGGCATTATCGTCCTGGTAAAAACTTACATCGGGTCCGATCAGGTTTGGCATAAGACTCCTGTGTGGTGACATGTGTCTGTGCCACATTGCCGGAGATAGATCAGCCATAATATGTCAGGCACTATGCACCTCTAAATGTACCTTGAATCATGACACCCTCCGAATTCATAAAGTCCCATCGCGCAATATCTGACGATCATTTTGCGATGTTGATTATTCCTATTTTAGCATGATACGAATATCCTGGGCTGAAAGATAAAAAGGTTGTTTTGTGAAATATTTTCATTTTCCTTCCAGGCAGACCGTTTTTCTCAACTCCGTTTTTTGCACTTTGCCCATGGCATTGCGGGGCAGGTCATCTCTGAAGACAATGGACTTGGGGGATTTATAAGGCGCAAGACGTTCACGACAAAAGCGGATCAATTCTTCGCCCGAAACTGATTCTGTTTTATTGAGTACCACCACCGCTGTGACTCGTTCCCCCCACTCTTTGTCAAGACAGCCGATGACCGCGCAAGCCTCCACTGCGGGATGTTCAACCAAAACACGCTCCACTTCGGGTGGATAGATGTTGAGTCCGCCACTGATGATCAAATCTTTGGAACGCCCGCACAAGGTGATGTAGCCATCCTTTTCGCGGAAGCCCAAGTCTCCAGTGCGGAACCAACCGTCGACTGAGAAAGAAGCGTATGTTTTGTCCGGTTGTCGCCAGTAGCCTTTGAATACGTTGGAGCCGCGAATCTCCAATTCTCCAATCTCCCCGTCAGGCAATGTTTGTTTTGTTTCAGAGTCAATAATCCTAACTTCCACCTCAGGTAAGGGAAGTCCGACCGAGCCGATACGCCGCTCGCCATGCAAGGGATTGGAACAATTCATGCCCGTTTCGGTCATGCCATAGCGTTCGAGCAGGGTGTGACCAAAGGTTTGCTGAAAACCCGTGAAGACTTCATCGGGCAGGCGGTCTGAGCCAGAGGTGATCAGGCGGACGTGAGAGAGGTCGAAGTCTTTGGCATCGGGCACATCCAGCAAGCGCTGATGAATGGTGGGGACAGCCATGAAGACCGTGCATCGCCGATCAACGAGAGTTTGCAGAGTCTTGCGCGCATCGAATTCGCGCATCAACAAAGTAGTGGCGCCCGCATTTAACGCGCCATGCAAAGCGACAAATAATCCGTGGACGTGGAAGATGGGTAGAACGTGAAGAAGAACGTCGTCGGGCTGCCAGCCCCAGGCTTCGTGAAGAGATTGGAGATTGGAGATTAGGTTGCCGTGTGTGATCTCTGCGCCTTTGGGGCGTCCGGTTGTGCCGCTGGTGTAGATTATTACCGCTGTGTCGTTGATGGAGGGAAGAGAGATTAGAGAATTGGAGATTGGTGGCTGGTAATTGGTGTTTGGTAATTTCTGGTGGTCGAGTAGCCCTGAGTGTTTGTCGAAGGGCGTATCGAGATCAGCTTGGTAATCAGTAATTAGTAATTGGAATTCTTCTGGCTTTGATGGATTTAGAAAAATACATTCCTGCAAATCAGGCAATTCGGGAAGAATGGATTGGATTTTTTCTTTCGAAGACTCGAGCGCGAAGAATAATTTTGCGCCAGAGTCTTCGAGAAAATATTTCAGTTCATCGGGTGGGTATGCCAGATTGAGCGGCAGGATGATCGCTCCCAATTGGATTGTCGCCAAATGGATAGAGATGAATTCAAGGGATTTAGTTAACTGCAAAGCGACGCGGTCGCCGGGTTGGAGTCCCAGGCTTTGCAAATAGCCCATCGTATGCTGAACCAGTTCATCCAATTCAGCATATGTGACGCGTTGAAGCGGCGGGTCAATAAATTCC
The DNA here is from genome assembly GCA_035286565.1 of Anaerolineales bacterium. Lineage (GTDB taxonomy): Bacteria > Chloroflexota > Anaerolineae > Anaerolineales > Villigracilaceae > Villigracilis. The sequence continues at coordinate 3,032 of DATEDD010000360.1, read as the reverse complement.
AACGCGATTTTATTTGGATATTTTCGAACATTATCAGTAAAGGTGTTTAGGAAGGACATGGACTTAGTATATGCTCCTTGAATGAGATAAAGACACTTATGAATCCAGCCAGCGCATCGGCTCCGGAAGTGTGACCGATTGATAGTAATTTGTTAATTTGTAATTGGATGGCAGATGAGTCGCCAAGACTTAAAGCATCAAAGAACTCGTGCCACAAAATTCCCGCTTCCCCCTTTCCCACAGACTTTAGCCACGCCGCCGAAAGTGACGTGGTCAACGGCACAGCGGTGTTCGTTATTTCCTGGGCAAGAACACTTGCGATCTCTGGTGGATGAATGATCCACGCCGCGAGCACCGCGCCGAGGATGAAGTCATCGCCTGCGGGCGTGAGACCAATACCTAGACCGGCAATTTTTGGGGTGGCGGTAAGGGAGGATGAGAGGTCGGCGTTTGCGAGAGCAGAGATTAGAGAATTGCAGAATTGGTATTCGGTAATTGGTAAATTTGGGTTGAGGCTGGTGGTCGAGTAGCCTTGAGCGGTTTGTGTGAAAGGCATATCGCGAAGTCCCCGAAGGGGGAGACCACATTTTTGGTGATTGGTAAGTAGTAATTTGGTTATGTGATCTCTCATGGCATGTAACCTTTCCCAATCGGGGTGTGGAGACCAGAGTTTCGCGTTGACTGTGTTGATGGTCAAATCTCCGAGATTGAGCTGATTGGCGGCATTAGAGATTGGACGCTTCGCGTGGAGATTGAGATACTCGGGAAGTCTGGGTATCACAAGGTTGAACGGACCGTTTCCGATTTGTTGAGTGACGACGGATAAAATTTCCCTGCGCTCGTTGATCAAATTGCAGGCATGGTCAAAGACATGCAAAATGCGTGGATGACGCGAATTTGTCAACCATTCACGGGCATCGGGAGTAATTGAAAGAGCTTTAATTGACTGCATTTCTTTCCTTCAAAGTTCTCTCAACAAATGTTTCAAGCGATGTCGCTTCACGGCGCAAAAGCCATCTCAATACATTGGGATTTCCCGACAATCCCCAATGATTGTAATACTCGAACATCCTGGATAGATTTTCAACCGCATACTCGCTGATTCCCTTCGAGCGAAGTCTCCAGTCTTTAATCTCTTCCTTCTCAGCACGGACATCACGTTTTAACACGCGGCTAAAAACCTCTGCAACCTCCACATGTGACAACGGCGGTGTGCCAACGAGTTCATATGTCGCGTTGATGTGATCTGGCTGGGCCAACACGATTATGGCGGCTTCGGCGACGTCTTCAAGGTCAACGAAACTGAATTTGGAGTTTATAGAATATGGAACGCGCAAAACACCACCTTCGGCAATACTCTTCCAGCCTGCCAGCAAGTTTTGCATGTACGGCGCGGGTTGCAAGATGGTGAAAGGAAGTCCTGACTCGAAGATCATTTCCTCCATGTGCAGTTTTTGCCAGTGATGATTCATCTTCTCCGTTTGCGGATGCAAGACAGAATGATAGACAAAATGCTCAACCCCAACTTCATGCGCCACGCCAATTACCAACTTACCAATTACCACCTCATCAGGGCTTATGTTAGGGCAGATGTGATAAACACTCCGCGCGCCTTGCATGGCAGTTTGAATCGCGGATTCATCATGCATATCGCCGACGATTACTTTGTCTGCGCCCAAAGACTTTAGAACCGAAACATGTCCTTCACGATGGACGAACACGCAAACGCTCTCGGTTTTCGAGAGTGCCTTGACCAGAGTCCTACCTGTTTTGCCGCCAGCGCCTGTGATGAGGATCATAATTTTGAATATAATCCATTATACAGAATAGTTCTGTAGCATTCATAGTTGCGCGGTTTCGCAAGTTCGGAAATCATTCTATTCCCATCTTGTCCAATAGCACGCAAGTTCTATAATAAGCGCAATTCTTAACCAATGGATTGTTCATTACCCTAACTTGGACAAGCCGAAACCAAAAAGGATTTGAACCACTGAGACACGGAGACACTGAGAAAAACAAAGAAAAAACTCCGTGACTCTGTGTCTCCGTGGTTAGCAAAATTCTTGCTTTTTGTACAAGGATTTAACTTCTAAGTTCCTAACTTGGACAAGCCGAAACCAAAAAGTTTTAACCACGGCGCACAGAGTTCGCTGAGAAAACCTTTTAACTCACCTTACGCGCCAAGCATGATTCCCTGAGCGGAGCGAAGGGTCTCTAAGATAGTCGTAGAGACCCTTCGCTCCGCTCAGGGCGACATGCCCTAAAACACGCAAAAGTGCGTAAGGTGAGTAAATATTCCTTGCACAACTAAAAAGCGGATTTGTACTATAATCACGCCTTGCCCTCGCAATTAGGCGGAGGGCATATATTTTGCCTTTATGATAAACCCTGAAGATCACAAATCCACTTCCTTTATTCAGCGAACAACTGATTACAAACCGCCGCATGACCTAAGTCATTATCTCATTGGCCGTCCTCTCGCGACCGCTGATGCGCCTCATCAAACCATTGGCAAAGCCATTGGTCTGGCGGTTTTTGCATCCGACGCGCTTTCATCCACTGCTTATGCTACTCAGGAAATCCTTGTCATCCTTGCCGCGGCTGGTACGATGGCTTTTGGATATGTGTTTCCGATTTCCATTGCCATCGTCATCCTACTTGCGATTGTCTCTCTTTCGTATGAGCAAACAATCCATGCCTATCCAGATGGAGGCGGGGCATATATCGTCTCACGTGATAATTTAGGGGAATTCCCTGCGCTTACTGCCGCCGCTGCCCTCTTAATGGATTACATCCTAACAGTCTCTGTTTCGATTGCTTCAGGTGTGGCGCAGATCGTTTCAGCCTATCCCGACCTGTTCGAATACCGGGTTGTTATCGCGGTGGTTTGTGTGATTTTTGTAATGCTCATTAATTTACGCGGGGTAAAAGAATCAGGTGCGGCATTCGCCATCCCCACCTACTTCTTTATTGTTTTGATGTGTTTAACGGTTGGCATAGGTATTTTCCGTTATTTTATTGGCACCTTGGGA
>DATEDD010000359.1:0-2430 GCA_035286565.1 Anaerolineales bacterium | reverse complement strand
GGTAAAACCTCCCTGGGTCGTTCCATTGCGGATGCGCTTGGGCGCAAATTTGTGCGTGTCTCACTTGGCGGCGTGCGCGACGAAGCGGAAATTCGCGGACATCGCCGCACCTACATCGGTGCATTGCCCGGGCGGATCATTCAGACGATGAAACGGGCTGGCACCGCCAATCCGCTTTTCATGCTGGATGAAATTGACAAGTTGTATTCAGACTTTCGCGGCGATCCTGCCTCAGCCATGCTTGAGGTGCTGGACCCTGAGCAGAACTTCGCTTTTAGCGACCACTACCTCGAACTGCCGTTTGATCTTTCCAAAGCCATGTTCGTGACGACGGCCAATTCACTTTCCACGATTCCTGCGCCCTTGCTTGACCGCATGGAGGTGATCGAATTCCCCGGTTACATCGAGGAAGAAAAAATAGAGATTGCCAACCGCTATCTCATTCCACGCCAATTGGAAGAGAACGGAATCGAGAACCTTGGTGTGGTAGTTGAACCCACCGCACTGCAGCGCATAATTCGTGAATACACCTATGAAGCCGGTGTGCGCGGATTGGAACGTGAGATCGGGCGCATCTGCCGTAAAGTGGCTCGCCTGAAGGCGGAGGGGAAGAAGTACCCCGCCTCGATCGCGCCAGAGATGATCGAAAAGTTATTGGGCCCGCAGCAGGTCTTTCCCTCCGAAGCCGAACGGGCAGATGAAGTCGGTGTAGCCACCAGCCTCGCGTGGACAGAGACCGGCGGCGAGATCATGCCGGTGGAAGTTGCCATCCTCGAAGGCAAAGGCGGCCTGCAAATGACCGGGCAGATGGGCGAGGTGATGCAGGAATCCGGTCAGGCTGCGCTGACGTATATCAAGTCACGCGCCGCGGCATTGAAGATCGATTTGGAGACCTTCGAACGGTTGGATATTCACGTCCACATGCCGGAAGGCGGCATTCCAAAGGATGGTCCGTCCGCTGGAATTACAATGGCAACGGCCATCGTTTCCGCACTGACGGGTCGGCCTGTTCATCGTCACGTGGGCATGACCGGCGAAATTACCCTGCGCGGACGTGTGCTTCCGATTGGCGGCGTCCGCGAGAAAGTCCTTGCCGCCCATCGCGCAGGACTCAAAACTGTCATATTGCCTGAAAAGAATTTAAAGGATTTAGTGGATATGCCAAAGACCGCCAAATCCGAACTCAAGATCGTGCCTGTCAAACACATGGACGATGTGTTGGCCATTGCACTTTCAGATAAAGTGACCGTTGAACCTCCGCGCCCGAAAAAACCTGCGCGTGAGGAAAATCAGGATGATTAGCGCGGTATAATTATTTTTGTGAGGTGATTTATGGAACAGATCACAATTCAAATCAGCGACAGACGCAAGGCTCGCGCCTTAAGGGATTTTTTGAAATCCCTAGATTATGTTGAGAAAATCACAATTGCAAATCTGCGCATTCCCGCTTCTGCTCGAACAAAAAAGAGCGATTTTTTTGCGATGGCAGGTATTTGGGTAGATCGAGATATATCGCTTGAAACTCTTCGACAAAATGCTTGGCCAAGGCGTATATGATTCTGTGTGACACCAATATTTTGATTGAATTTTATAAAGGCCGCGCTGATGTCATGGAGATTTTCAACGCGGTTGGTATATCCAATTTGGCGGTTAGTGTGGTAACGGTGGGGGAATTGTTTTATGGCGCTCGTGATAAACGCGAACTCCGAAATTTAAGAGAACATATTTCTTTGCTAAATCAAATTCCAATTGACGAATATATTTCAAACGTATATTTGAGTTTGCTTGAAAAATATAGTCTAAGCCATAGATTAAGTATTCCAGATGCGTTAATAGCTGCGACTGCTCTCTATCACTCCATTCCTTTGTACACTCTCAATGTCAAGGACTTTCGATATATATCCGGGCTGTCAATTTACCCATAAGTGTATCGAATCCTATTTCATAACAATTTCTAGTTAAAGCGAGGTGGATGATAAAATATCCACCTCGCTTTATTCATCTTGAGCGGAAAAAATACGGAAAACCATCCATGTCTCCACTTGAAAATAAAGTCGTCCTCATTACTGGCGCATCTTCGGGTTTTGGCGAAGATGCTGCGTTGATCTTCGCAGCTGAAGGTTGCAAACTGGTACTCGCCGCGCGGCGTATCAATCGCTTACAAAACCTTGCTGAAAGGATCCAGGATTCAGGCGGTGAAGCGCTGGCCATCCCTGTGGATATCACCAACCGCGCAGATATCGAAAACATGGTGCGATCCGCGCTTGATCTGTATGGTCAGATCGATATTCTCTTCAACAACGCCGGCATTGGCAGGGTCGATTGGTTCGAAAATCACATGCCTGAACGAGATATTGATATGCTCGTGCGGGTTAATTTGATCGGGCTCATGCAGGTCACGCGTGCCGTGTTGCCGCACATGCTGGCTCG
>DATEDD010000358.1:0-3078 GCA_035286565.1 Anaerolineales bacterium | reverse complement strand
GGAATGGGTGAGCAGTCTGTATCAACCTTATCCTTATGATGCAACGGATGGTCGTGAAAATCTCGATTCCTCTAATCCAAGAGTGGCACGGGGCGGTTCATGGTTCATTAATGTCACTGTTCACTCTGCCATGCGCAGTAGGAATAAAAATACATCCGGGTCTGAAATCGTTGGTTTCCGTTGCGCCATGAGCGCGACACCATAAAAAAGTGACAGTCACCTTGGAGGTGACTGTCACTTCGTTTTCTAGTACACAAAGGCGTAAATGAGTAGGCAGTTAAGCGGCCAGCGCCTTGCCCTGATAAGTCCATTTGAAGGGTTTTGCCATCGTTCGGTTGTAGTATTCAATAAAAGCCAAGACCTTTCGTTTGAGTTCCTGGATGGAAGTAAAGTTGCCACGTTTGATCACCTTGCGCACCAAGATACTGAGCCAAATTTCTACCTGGTTCATCCAGGAAGCATGTTTAGGAGTGTAATGAAAGACAATGCGATGCGTTGGATCACTCAAGAATTTTGCTCGTGAGGTTTTGGATTTCAGGATACCGCTTTTTCCTTTCACACCCAAATCTACATCCAGGTCGGATTCTTCGGCAACATACCGCACCAAGGATTCAGACACATGGATGTTGAGATTATCGGAGACAAAATGCCACTGCGTGGTTTGTGGCTCAGCGGTTACTCGACCTCGAATGTGTTGTAAAAAATCCTGTTCCTTGCGGGTCGGGCTGGCCGTACAGGCAGCTAACCGCCCGGTCACAATGTCGAAATTGAACATGAAAGCGAGCGTACCGTGTCGGATGTATTCAAATTCGCGGTGTTCCACTTTACCGGGCAACACGGGCAAATCAGGATGTTTGCGTTCCAGCGCCTGAACACCCGTCATTTCATCGGTGCTTTCAATGCGTTGACCTTGTTTAGCGAATTCAGGAGCCTGTTGGTATAACCCGTTGATGTCGCTGACTTTGGCGTCAAAATCGGCTTCATAGGCAGGCGTGAGCCAATACCGATTCAAATGCGGCTGGATATCAGCCTCTTTTTAAAAGCCTGGCTGCATGTCGAGGAGAGATGTTTTTAACAATCTTGCGCTTCTTCAGTTCGTCGGCGATTTCACGCGCGGTCCAATGAGTGATTGGCCGATCCGACCCTTCAGGCTTTTCACAAGCCAGCGCTTCGATCCGACAACGTTGATCTGCCGTGATCCTGGTTGGCGCTCCTGGACGAGGCGCATCCTGTAAACGCTCTTCGAGGCTCAAGTCATCCAGCGAGATGTCTTGTAGCTTGACCCAGCGATTACGCCACAGCCTGACTGTATCCAAAGTGACATGGTATCTTTGAGCAATCTCTTTGTTCTTCTGACCTCCTGCTGCTGCCAGAACGATCCTGGCTCGCAATGCAATTTGCTGGCCAACTTGATGACGCTTGATCAATTTCTCTAAACCCTGTCGTTCTGCTTCCGACAGGTTCACAACCTCGGCTTTCGGGATTGGCATGCTTGACTCCTCCTTCAAGAGTTTGCCTAATCCTATACCACTAAAGCGGAATCCTAGTAATTTGATGGCATAATAAGTGGTATGAAAGCATATTCAGTTGACCTCCGTGAACGAGTGGTAGCGAGTGTCGAAAGCGGCGAATGTAATATTCCGGCAGCTGCGAGACGATATAAAGTCAGTGAGCCAAGCATCGAGCGCTGGCTGGCGCGGAAACGGACGACCGGCACTTGTGCAGTGTTGCCCTACGCCGGGGGACCGTCACGCAAGTTGCTGACAGCCGAAGCAGTCATTCGTGCGGCAGTGACAGCACAACCGGATGCGACCTTGCAGGAGTTGTGTGAGCGCGTGGAAAAGGAAACGAAGATCAAATCCAATTCAAGTATGATGTATCGCGAGTTAGTGCGGCTCAAGTTGCCGCGAAAAAAAAGTCACTCCATGCCAGCCAGCGGGACACCCCGCGGGTGAAACGGAAGCGCTGCTCGTTTCAAAAAGAAGTCACGGCGTTGGATGTGACACGCTTCAAATTTCTGGATGAATCCAGCGTAAATATGAGCCTGACCCGTTTGTATGGGCGAGCTGCACCGGATCAACGCGTGGTGGACTCTACGCCGCAGCCGTCGCGGTCGCAAACCACGACCCTGGCGGTGATTGGCTGGACGGGGATCACGGCACCCCTGGTTTTGTCGGGTGCTGTTAATGGTACGGTGTTTTATGGCTATATCCAACAATGTGTTGTCCCAACCCTCCGGTCCGGTGATATTTTATTCATGGACAATCTTTCCGCTCACAAGGTCACTGGGTTGGAAGAGTTGATCCACTCGTGTGGTGCACACTTGATTTATCTGCCACCTTACTCGCCTGACTTCAACCCCATTGAATTGGCTTGGTCCAAGGTCAAGACCATCTTGCGCCGCCTCAAAGCCAGAACGTTTCCAGATTTGATTGACGCACTCAAACAAGCTCTGCTGGCGATTACACCTCAAGATATTCACGCTTGGTTTGCCCATTCTGGTTATGCCATCAATTGATTAGAAATTTGCTCTAGAGACTTATTTATGCCAAGATGTACTAGCCCGTTTGCTCTTCTGCCTTTTCAACCATGCTAAGGAAAATTTCGACAATTCTTGAGTCGAACATTTTCCCTGAATTCTCCCTGAGATGATCTACAACTTTCTTTCGTGGCCAGGCTTTCCGATAAGGACGATCTGACAGCAATGCATCCCAGTTATCGACAACAGAGAAAATTCGCGCAGCCAGTGGAATTTGTTCTCCTTTCAACCCGCGCGGATAACCTTTCCCGTCCCAGCGTTCGTGATGGCAATAGGGAATATCCAGGGCTCCGCGTAAAAATGCAATGGGTGAGAGGAGATTATATGCATAGACGGGATGCTGACGCATTTCAGCCCATTCATCCTGGGTGAGCTTGTCCTTCTTTTTGAGAATATGATCAGGGACACCCATTTTACCTATATCATGAAGCAGGACTCCGCGGTGAATGTTCACGAGTTCATTATCGCCGATTCCCATGTAGCGCGCGAGACGCAGGGCTAACTCGGTGACACGGCGCGTGTGTCCTTCTGTTTCCCGA
>DATEDD010000357.1:0-6644 GCA_035286565.1 Anaerolineales bacterium | reverse complement strand
GTGCTGATCGCATTGGGAATTTTTTATGAGGCTTATCGACGCATTATTTCCCCATCCGAAGTGAACGCGCCGATCTTAATTGGCATAGGCATTATTGCATTTCTGATCAATGCTGGCACGGCCTGGCTGGTTAAAAGCGGGAGCGAATATGACCTAAACCTGCGAAGTGCTTTCCTACATTTGATGGGCGATGTTATGTCAACACTTGGCGCGGTTATCGCAGGGGTTATCATCTTCTTCACAAATTGGAACTGGTTAGACCCGCTCGTCAGCGTATTGATCGGTGTATTCATTTTGTGGAACGCCTGGGGTATTCTGCGTCAATCGATTCACATCCTGCTGGAAAGCACACCCGAAAGCATTGACTTGGACTCGATGGTGGCCGACCTTCTCCAGGTGGACGGGGTGCAGGGAGTCCACGACTTGCACGTTTGGAGCATCAGCGAGAATTTGCGCATGCTCTCTGCTCACATTGTCACTGATGATGCCCTGGTTAGCACTGGCATGCCGATCCACCAAAATGTGAATGAGCTTCTTGCATACAAGTACAACATCCAACATGCCACCTTACAGTTGGAATGTGAAGGCTGCAGGCACGACTTGCTGTTTTGTGATATTTCAGAATTGGAACACAGACACGAAAAAGTATGAAGCTTGGATTCCAAACCAAAAGACCCAACGGGAGTTTCTCAACCTGCTGGGTCTTTTTATTTCCCGCCCGCTTGACAACAATAACGTGCCTGAACTGGGGTAAGTGATGGAAGCATGATTATTAAAGCTTTACAACTCGTAGACTATTCTTCCGCATTCAATACAGTCATCTTGTCCAGTAATGTCTTCTCTTCTTCATTCAATTTCACATTCAACGCGCCAAGGTTTTCATTCAATTGATCGATGGAAGTTGCGCCAATAATGGGGCTGGTTATCACGGGGTCGGCCAGCATCCAGGTGAGGGAGATTTGAGCAATGGAAACATTATGGCTCGAGGCAATGACTTCCATCTCATCAATCAATGCAAAATTCTTTTCCGTCATTGCGCGCTTGCGCCCTTCAGCGCGCTTGCTTTCAGGCAATGGTTCATTCCTGCGATATTTGCCTGTCAAGAATCCGCCCGCAAGCGGACTATACGGAATCACACCAAGCCCATAAGTTTCGCAGACGGCGCGCAGTTCACGCTCAAACTCAGCGCGATGGATTAAGTTGTAGTGCGGCTGAAGGCAATCATAACGGACAAGGTTATATTTATCTGAAACCCAGAGCGCCTGCATCAACTCCCAGGCTGCGTAATTGGAAGCTCCCACATAACGTACTTTGCCCTGTTTTACAAGGTCATCAAAAGCGCGCATGGTTTCTTCAATCGGCGTATCGTTGTCCGTCCAATGGGATTGATAAAGATCAATGTAATCTGTCTGCAAGCGGCGTAAAGAGGCTTCCACTGCATTCATAATATGGAAGCGACTCAAACCCTGGTCATTGGGACCCTTTCCCATCTCGCCGCGTACTTTTGTTGCGACGACAATTTTGTCACGCGGAATCTTGTTTTGCTTCATCCAATTCCCAATGAAGGTCTCCGAAACGCCGCCGGGGTTTCCATCCACCCACTTCGAGTAGATATCAGCCGTATCAATAAAATTGATCCCGGCCTCATAAGATGCTGAAAGAATACGGTGCGAATCTGATTCATTGAGCGACCAGCCAAATTGCATCGTCCCCATACACAAGGGCGAGACTTTAAGTCCCGTTTTGCCGAGTTTTCTGTATTCCATGGAAGCTTCCGTTTTCGTAGATGATATACAAATAAAGCGCTCTCCGTTTTCGGAAAGCGCTTTATTTGCAGATGACTGACTACTCCACAGTAAACTGGACAGTGCTATTTAAAACGCCATTGAAATAAATTTCAACTTTGTAACTGCCCACAGGCCATACGCCTTCAACGGGAGGCTCAAAAAAGAAATAAATCGTGCCGTCGAAGGTTTCATCCTCTATCGGGATTTCTGCTGTATCGATCAGGAGGTTCGGCTCGGTGTCGGCCACATTAACTGCATACCACTTTGATGTAATCAGATTACCTTTGACGCCGCTAGCCAGATCGCTCACTACGAAAACGGTCTCAGTTGTGGCAAAGATTGAGGCGGGTTGTGCGCCGTCTTGATCTTTTGCCGTGCGGACATTGCTCAAAGTCGGTTCGCCGCCAAGCGCGCACGCCAGGGTGGAAATAATCAAGGCTAGTACAGCAAGCAGGATAGAAAGTTTTTTGGATTTCATCTTTAAATTCTCCTTTGTTTTTTGGGCGGAACATCCTACCCGATTACACGCATTATACAACAACGCCCGAAAGAACTATTCCCCAATTTGGGCTATTCAATTTTGCTTAAAATTCCTTGAGATAAGCATCGGTTTGATAAGGAAGTTCGATCATTCGCCAAATATTGCCCATGGTATTGAAGATTAGTGTTGGATTAGAAGTTAAGCCCCTGCTTGACTTTGCGACTCGACCTATTGTATAGTAATCAACAGAACCAATGATCAGGCACCGCCCACGGGCTGTGTCTTTTATTTGGCAAAAACCTTTAACTAATCTTTTTGCAAGGAGAGTCAATGATCAAAGTCAGTGGTCTCACAAAAGACTTCGGAGCGCGCCGCGCTGTTCACAACCTGAGTTTTGACGCTCAGCAGGGTGAAATCGTGGGTTTTCTCGGACCTAACGGCGCAGGAAAAACCACAACCATGCGAATTCTGACCGGTTACATGCCGCCCACAGATGGTGAAGCAATCGTCGCTGGGTATGATGTGGTGGAGGAATCTCTCGAGGTACGCAAGCGGGTGGGATATCTGCCCGAAACCGTTCCGCTTTATACCGATATGGTCGTGTTTGACTATTTGAAATTCATGGGCGAGTTACGCCACATCCCTAATCTTGACGACCGCGTGGATGAGGTTCTGGATATGGTCGGCCTGGTAGATCGCGCCAATGGTTACATTGGCAATCTTTCAAAGGGTATGCGCCAAAGAGTTGGACTAGCCCAGGCGCTTCTTCACAGACCTGAGGTTCTTATCCTCGATGAACCGACCATCGGTCTTGACCCAAGCCAGGTTGTCGAAGTGCGTGAACTAATCCGCGAGATCGGCAAGGAACGCACCGTTTTGCTATCCACCCACCTCTTGTACGAGGCTCAAAATATCTGTGACCGCGTGCTGATTATTAACAAAGGCAAGATCGTCGCGGAAGATACCACGGAGAACCTGCAAGCCCGCCTGATCGGCGCGGAACGCGTGATCGTGCGCGTTCGCGGCGAAGCCGATGAACTTGCTGACACCATCAAACAAGTGAAAGGTGTACGCAGCGTTGAAACCAAAGATGACGGAGCCGTGGAATTTGAATTTGCTTCAGGCAAAGATTTGCGTCCGGAAGTTGCCAAGCAAGTCATCAAATCAGGTTACGACTTGTTGGAATTACGCCCGCTTGGTATAAGCCTTGAGGAAATTTTCCTCGAACTAACGGGCTCGGATTCTAAAAAGAAATAAAGAGGCTATCATGAGAAATATCTGGACAATCGCGAAACGCGAGTACGATAATTACTTCAACAGCCCGCTGGCATATGTAGTGGCGCTTGCCATCCTATTGCCTTTGGGTATTTACTTCTCCTTGATCATGTGGGTCAGCGCACAGCAGGCATTTGCCGGTGGCGGCGCACCTGAAAGCACCCCCATCAACTGGCTTTTCGTCTTTTTGATGATCTTCCTCAGCCCGGCGCTCACCATGCGATTACTTTCCGACGAGGCTCGCATGGGCACCCTCGAACTGATGTTGACCGCTCCCGTGCGTGACTTTGAATTGGTTGCTGGCAAATGGCTCGGAGCCATGTTATTTGTGCTTTCGCTGGCCATGCTTACCCTTGTTTACCCAATCATCATGAACAACTTCGTGACCCCCGGCATTGACTGGAAGGTCATCCTTTCTTCTTATATCGGCCTGATCCTGGTCTGTTCGGCACTGCTTGCGCTCGGTGTTGGAATTTCGGCAGTTTTCACAAACCAGTTTGCGGCTTTCTTCAGCACACTGGGTCTGTTCTTCTTCCTGTGGTTCATGGTCAGCCTGCCAGCCAGTTACCTGCAGGCGGGCGGGGAAGTGCTCAACTATCTCAGCCTTTCCACACATTTTTCCCAATCCATGAATATGGGCACGATCAATCTGGGAGATATTGCGTATTACTTAAGCCTCACAGCGTTGGGCCTGTTTGTTGGCACCACCGCAATTGAAATTCGGAGATGGCGCTAATGGCCGGAAAAAAGAAATCCCCCTATATAAAGTACGCCTTCGTTGGGTTGATCGTCGCTCTGATCGCCTGTATTTCCACAGGCCTGATCGGCACAGCAAACATTATGCTCGCAATGAAGATGTTCACCCTGGATGTCGAAGTTACCGACAAACTTAATCTGGCTTTACAGATCAGCATTGGAATACTTGTGATCGGATTGGCAGCCTATGTAATGCTGTCACCAGACACGATCCGCCGCTTCCTTACCGGACGCCAGGCCCGTTACGGCTCAAATTCATTGATCCTCATACTGGCATTCGCAGGTATTATCTTTGCGGCAAACTACATTGTCTTTAACAATCCAAAATCCTGGGATCTGACGGAAGATAAGTCCAACACACTTGCCCCGGAAACCATGAAAATTCTGGCAACTTTGCCAGCCAAAATAACTGCCACTGCTTTCTACTCTGCCAGCCTAAATTCTAGCGCAGCAGATGAGCTCCTGTTGAAGTTTAAATCGAATAGCAAAGGCAAGTTTGAGTATCGATTTGTTGATCCAGATCTCGACCCGGCAGCTGCACGTGACGCCGGCATCACAGGTGACGGAAAGATATTGCTCCAAATGGGAGAGATAAAAGAAATCGCATCCTTTGCATCTGAGGAGGAGCTTGCCCGCACCATGATCCGTCTTATCAGCCCGGAATCGCGGACAGTTTATTTCCTGCAAGGTCATGGCGAACCCGGCTTTGAATCTGGAGGCGAATTTAGTTTTTCCACTGCGAAAAGCACACTGGAATCTAAAAATTACACAGTAGAAACGCTCAACCTGCTCACCACCCACAGCATCCCCGATGATGCGCTTGCCATTATCATTGCAGGACCGACAAAACCAGTCAGCGCTCAGGAAGTATCCCTGCTCGATAAATATGTAAACGAGGGTGGCTCGCTGGTTATACTGGAAGACCCGCGCTTCTTTACCGAGTTTGAAGATGCCCCTGATCCTCTGGCTAATTACTTAAGTACAGAATGGGGTATCACCTTAAATGACGATATCGTAATTGACCTTGTCAACACTCAAAACCCATTCCAGGCGGTTTCATCACAATACAACGCCCATCCGATCACCCAAAACCTGACTAATAAATATATCGTCATCCTGCCGCAGGCACGTAGTATCGGCGTTGCTGCTGGTGATGAAACCAGGGTTATCACCCCGCTCATCAGCACAACAGATCAATCCTGGGGCGAGTCAGAATTGGTTGCAGATCAATCTCCGACCTTTGACCCGGCAACCGACAATCCCGGCCCATTAAATCTGGCGGCCGCCGGTGAAAATACGAGTACCAAAGGACGTGTGGTCGTATTCGGCAACTCTCTTTTTGCCAGCGATAAAATCTTTGATTCCTACGGTAATGGCAACATGTTCATCAACGCGGTGGATTGGGCCGCAGAGCAGGAAGACCTGCTTGATCTTACAACCCGCCCGGCCACCCAGCGCACATTTGTCCCTCCGACACAGGGAAGTTTCCTGATCCTGTTGATCGTGGCAATCCTTGTGATTCCGGGAATGGTCGTGTTCGCTGGTGTTTCCTCGTGGCTTTCACGGCGCAAGAGAGGTTAAAGAATGGCTCGCAAAACAACAAAACCAAAAGCACGAAAGTCGAAGGAAACACCTCTGCGCAAACAGCAAAAACCCGTGTTCCGAACAGGCACATGGATCACACTTCTTCTATTGGCCGCGCTGATCGGCTTGGCTTATTATCTCAACCGCAATGAACCGATTGCAGAAACAGAAGCCACACCCGCCCTTGAAGCGACTTTTGTCATTAGCGAACAAGATGGCAATATTACAGGCATTGAGATCAAACCAGTCGATGGAGAAACTGTAAAAGTTGCGCGCAACGGCGAAAAAGTTTGGGCGTTGGAACTGCCCTCCGCAACCGAAGCAGACCAGGGCTTGGTTGAAGCGGCCGCATCCCAGATCACGGCGCTGAAGATTATCGGCGAAGTGGATGCCGATGCGAGCATCCTTGGACTCGACGAGCCAGCGTACGTCATCACAATTGAATTCGCAGACGGCACTAAGCGCACTCTCGAAGTTGGCGACACCACCCCCACGAGAAGCGGTTACTACGTGCGTGTGGACAAGAAAAAAACATTGATCCTGACCTTGAGCGGTATCGACTCTTTGACCAACCTCACTCGATTTCCTCCCTATTTAAATACACCCACGCCGACTCCGCTTCCACTCTCACCGACGCCTGATTCGCCCAACGAAGCAATTTCTACCCCTGAGGCGAACTTAACCCCAACGCCTTAAAGGGCTTTAGCAGGGAATAACGCAAAACAACGGCTGTCTGGCGCAATGCGCCAGACAGCCGTAAT
>DATEDD010000356.1:0-6103 GCA_035286565.1 Anaerolineales bacterium | reverse complement strand
CATCCACTGTCGGGGAATCGCCATCCACCCGGCGGCCAAGAGGCAGGATAATGCGGTCTATGATGCGAAGGACATGATCGTCATCATCAAAAACAGCATTGCTCTTGGTAAGTTGCCCCTTCTTTTCTATAAAAATTTTCTTGGGACCATTCACCATGATCTCAGTAACTTCAGGGTCATCAAGCAAAACCTGGATCGGCCCAAAGCCAAGCAGGTCATCTATTACCTGGCCGAATATATCTTTTTTCAAATCCTCAGGGAGTCTTAATTGCGTTTGTTCATACACATTGGAAATATTCTGCTGGATAAAAGAACTGCGTTGCGAGGAAGCGACTCCCTCCAGTTCCATGGCGCGCAATAAATGATCAGTCAAATATTTCTTAAGTTTTATCAGATCCTGGCTGCTCAGCCTTTGAGGCGCACTGGGACTTGGGGTACTCATTCTTTTGCCACCTTGTTTTCATCTTCCCCAACAGGCATAACCCACACGATTTGTTTCTTTTGAACCGCAAGAAACGGACTCTGGTATATTATTTTCCCTTCCACATCATAGACATTTGCGTCGGTCACTGCGATAAATTGGTCGGTACCCTCCATCTCAGTTTTAAATCTTGCTCCTTTTATTACGTGAATAAGACCGCGAATCAGATGAGTTGTGGTTTGAAGAATGGATGGCACGGGCACTTTTGTGACCACATCCGTGAAGAACTTTCCCTTTTCATCATATTCAATCATGATCGTAATGCTCCCAAGGGTTACAAATCCCTTGTCTCAATATCATCATTTCTCCTAAGCAGAGTGGACAAGATGTAAACTGTACTTAAGGTTTGAAAATAAATTACACCCGACGTAATTTACCCGCCAGAGATTCCATTTCCCTGGCTGCATCCTGAAAAATAATGGTTGCTGTATTTTTCGGAAATTCCAATGAGAACGGCCGGTGACGGCTATTGGCAAAAGCCAAATTACTACCCAGATACGGAAAGGTCGTCATGATCTTGTTCCCTAACGCTTTTTCTGCATCTGCCTTGCTCAATCCTTCCATGCCCGCTGCACGATTCAGGATCGTATGAATCGAACTAGCATTGACACCCTTGTTTTTTAAATAGTCCAATAAAGTCTTTGTCAATGACACCGTGCTTGTATCTGTGCTGATGATTAAAGCCACAAGATCCGCATTCTGGATGAGCGGCAAGGTGATCCTGGAAAGAGCCCGTCCAATATCCACCAGCACATAATCATAGGAGGCCTTCAAGGCGTTCACAATATCCCATATTCTCCCTACGTTGAGATGGTTACTACTTTCAGGGTCTGGTGAACCAGCCAGCAAATTAAAACGCCAAGATTTCATCTCCGGTAATTCTTTGCTAAAAAACTCCGGGGTTGTATTTTCCGGTGACATATCCGTAATCGTGACGATATTTTGCGCTCCTTCATAACCGACAATGGGAGCAATGGAACCGATCGGCAGTACCAAGTCTGCAACGACCAGCCGCGCCTTCGGCTTGTTTTGTGAGATGTTCATGGCAATGTTCGCGCACAAAGACGAAGTACCGGTGCCACCCTTCGCACTCAGAAAAACCATTAGCAATCCGCCCTGCTTCATGGGGGCATTCGTATGCCCAAGCAAGCGGCTTATGGTTTCATTGAGAATGGAAACAGCCTGCTCGGATTTGGTAATATATTCATTGAAACCTGCTTCAAGATAGGATTTAATACGAACCGAATTTGAGTCACTGCTGAGAGCAACAAGAGGTATATCCGCAGTGCGCGGATCCTGTCTTAGTTTTACAGCCAACTCCTCTCCAGGAAGATCAGCAAGGGCCGGGTCAATGATTACAAGGTCGGGATGATCGCGCCATGCAAAAATCAAACCCTGCCTGCCCGAACCGGCCTGAATGACATCATATTTTTGCTCAATCAGGTTGTGAGCAACAAAATTTCGGCTGATAACATCTGCATCAATTATTAAGATCTTATTTCCAAGCATCATACACCTCCTTTTCCATGTTTATAAGTGCACATCACACTTCATTTGGAGTCATCAAGTAGCCCAGTCCGGATCGCGTGACAATATGTCGGGGGTTATGAGCATCTTCCTCAAGTTTTTGTCTCAGGCGGGCAATACTTACCCATAAAATCTCTTTATCGGTTTTATATTCCACGCCCCACACGCTCGTGAGCAAATCCTCCGAGGTGAGAATTTTTCCAATATTATGCGCGAACTGCAATAAGAGTCGGTACTCTGTCGCAGAAAGTGAAATCGCATTTCCACCACGCCAAACTTCTGCGCGGGCGAAATCTATCTTTAAGTCATCATGGGTAAAGAAGCGCGCTTGGCTTGTTTCAACAGGAGGCTGTGCCCGACGAAGGACAGCCCGCACACGCGCAAGCAGTTCCGTAGCAGAAAAAGGTTTTACGAGATAATCATCAGCGCCAAGATCCAGCCCGCGTACACGATCCTGCGCTTCGCCTCGTGCTGTCAGGATCACAATCGGCACATTTGAGAATTCACGCAAGCGCTGACAGGTCTCAAAGCCGTCCAAACCAGGCATCATTACATCCAGCAACACCAGGTCAATCGGTTGAGCTGAAAACACCTCCAGAGCTTGAAGACCATCCTTTGCAGTAGCCACTTCATAACCTTCGGTGCGCAAGTTCGCTTCCAAAAGACGAAGGTAACGAGGTTCATCGTCTACGATCAAAATGCGCTTGGCCATAACGATCTCCTTAATTCATAAGACTGAAAAACATTGGTCAAAGCTGCGGATCTATGGACAACTCAAGATAAAAGGTTGTGCCTTTATTTAAGGCGGACTCCACCCAAATATTACCATGATGTGCCAAAATAATTTGCCTGCAAATATACAACCCCAGCCCTGTGCCTGAGACAGTGCGCTCTCCAGGGACACGATAAAATCGTTCAAAGATAAAGGGAAGATAGTCCTCGGGGATGCCTTCCCCATTGTCTGCAAAGGTGATGCGGATCCTGCCATCGCCGATCCGCATACTGATATTGATCTCGGAGTCAGGCGCATATTTTATCGCATTGCTGAATAGATTTTCAAAGACCTGTGAAAGACGAAAGCCATCGCCGTGTAGGGGTGGCAGGGGCTGAACATCAAAGGTGATCTTTAACTCCGGGTAGCGCGAATTCACCCGTGTGGCCACATCCCGGACAAGCGCATCCATTCTAACCTGAGTGAATTTAAACTGAAGAGTTTTGCTTTGCAAACGCGAAGATTCGAGCATATTTTCAATCAATCGGGTTAACTGATCGGCTTCTTCATCAATAATATTTAAGAATTCACGCTGGGTGGTTTCATCCCAAATTGTATCCTGCCGTAAAAGGCTGGTTGCGTAGCCTTTAATGAAGCCAAGCGGTGTTCGCAGTTCATGAGAGATCGTGGAGACAACATCATCCTGGAAGCGCATTTGCCTTTGCACAGAATCCAATTCGGTGCGCGCCTCCTGCAAATCTCTGCGTTCGATCAATGCCGCAGACCAAAACGCCTGTAAAGAGCCAATTTGAATTTGCAGATCAGAAAACTCAGGCCCGCCAAAACGAACGAATACCAGCGCGCCGCTTAATTTTGATCCAATATTTAAAGGGATACCCAGTAAATACGCCTGCGCCACACGGTCTTTACCCTTGGTTTCCTGCGAGGGTAAATGCAGAATCGTTTCCCCCGATGCCAGCACATCCATTGCTGTGCTCGATCCCCACGCAGCATCGGCTTCGGCCTTCTTGCCGCGTCCCTTGGCGCGCGCGTACACAACTTCCAATCCTTTGGTCTGCGGGTCGAGAAGATAAATGGCAACATTATCAAAGACAAAGGATCCGCGCAAAGAACCAAACAAAGTATCCAGAGCGGTTTT
Organism: Anaerolineales bacterium; assembly: GCA_035286565.1. Classification (GTDB taxonomy): domain Bacteria; phylum Chloroflexota; class Anaerolineae; order Anaerolineales; family Villigracilaceae; genus Villigracilis. The sequence goes on along the minus strand of DATEDD010000356.1, from coordinate 2,224 downwards.
CCAATCCTGTTTACTTTGAACTTCCTGAAAGATATTATGTAAAAGTGAAAGGGTTTTTATATCCATCATTTAATCAAATACAGCCATCAATGGAAATTTGAAAGTGGTGCCTCTCCCCACCACAGATTGCACATCCAACAAGGAACCATGCGCTTCAACGATCTGGCGCACAAGGGAAAGACCAAGCCCAGTACCTCCAAAATGGCGGGTGGAGGAACCATCCAGTTGATGGAATGGTTCAAAAATTTCCTTCAACCGGCCCGGCGGAATGCCAATGCCTGTATCCGTAATAGAAATGAGGATCAGGTTCTGCCCTTCTTCTTTGAGATTGATAACCACGCTTCCACCTGACGGGGTGAATTTTATTCCGTTGTCAAGGAGCTGTTTCACCACCCAGGTAATTTTATCGGGGTCGGCCTGCACTGCAGGAATGTGTTCGGGAGCAGACACCAACAATTTAACGCTGCGTTCTTCCGCTTTGTTTAGGGCAGATTGAACTGTAAACGAGACAAGCTGACGAATATCCACAAGATCCAATTTCATACTCATCTCGCCGCGCGAGGCCAGCGAGAACATGATCAAATCTTCAATCAAACCTTCAAGTCTTGCGGCAGCGCGCTGGCTGACTTGCAAGGCGTGACGCTGATCCTCTGAAACGTCCCCCAAAGATCCTGTAATTAATAATTCGAGGTAACCTTTTACATGTGTAAGCGGAGTACGCAACTCATGTGAGATGTTTGCCACAAAATTTGCTTTCATCTGGCTGAGTTCGGAAAGCCGGTTGAGGGCTTCATTAAGTTCTGCCGTGCGGTCTTTTACCCTTTGCTCCAGGTTGCGGTTCGCGGCTTGCAATGCGGAACGTAACTGAATGAGCTGTTCGGTGACCACCTGATCCAGCATGGTGCGGTCCAACAGATGCATGTCAATCAATGCCTGGCCAAGCAGGTATGGTTTCCCTTGTGAGGTTTGTTCCCGTTGATAAGCCAGCGCCTTCTGCAGGTCAGCCTCGCTGATCAAACCTTTCTGGATGATATATTCGCCCATGCGGGGAATCAGCATTTCTGGGCTCAGGTTCGAGATGTTCTTTGCCATAGTTTGTTCCATTAAAAATTATTGCATTACCCATTCGCCGTTTATCATTGTCGCAGTTGCTTTTAACATCAACAGCGCAGCGGGTTCAATTTCGAAGGGGTCTTGATCCAACACGATTAAATCAGCAAGATAATTTTCAGCAAGTTTACCAAGGCGATGTTCCGCATTGGCGGCGTAGGCAGCGCCCAAAGTGTAGGCGGACAATGCCTCAGCCAAAGTCAATTTTTGTTCGGGATACCAACCGTCGGCGGAGGGGGAACCGTCTGCCCTTCGTCGCGTGACTGCTGCGTGCAATCCTAAAAACGGGTTTGGTGATTCGACGGGCGCATCCGATCCAAATGCGATGGGCGCACCGTGGTTAAGTTGAGTCCGCCAAGCGTAGGACAGTTTGGAGCGTTCACCCCAGAAACGGTCTGCGGCAAACATATCGGAGGTGGCGTGGATGGGCTGCATGGAGGCGATGACGTTGAGCTTTGCGAGGCGCGGCGCGTCGTCGGGATGAAGGACCTGCACGTGTTCGATGCGGTGACGCAAACGCGGCAGTCCCTTTTCGGTTTCGTATTTGCGAAGCTGCTCGTAGGCGTTGAGGACTTCATGATTGGCGCGGTCACCAATGGCGTGGACGGTCATGCTCAGGCCCACATCGGCGGCTTTGCGGCAGTGTTCAAAAAGTTCCTCGCCGTCCATGTTGAGAATGCCCTTGTTCTCTGGCTCGTTTTCATACGGTTGGAACATGGCAGCGGTGTGCGTACCCAGCGCGCCATCCATAAAAGCTTTGACAGAACCGATCCACAACCATTCATCGCCGAAACCTGTGCGCAAACCCAGTTCATTGGCTTGTTGTACGCTTTCAACGGGAAGGTTTTTATTGACGCGTAATTTTAGTTTATTACGCGCATGCAAAGATTGCAATGCCATAAAAGAATCACGGCGGTCAAAATCATGAATGCCTGTAATGCCCATCTTCCATAAAATGGGTTGGGCAGTTTGAATGGCTTGTTCAATATCTTTGATGCTTGGTTCAGGGACAACGCTGCCCACCAACCCCATGGCGGTTTCCAGCAAGATGCCTGTTGCCTGTCCTTTGGCATCGCGTTGAATTGCGCCGTCTTTTGGGTTGGGACTGTCATTG
>DATEDD010000355.1:0-3313 GCA_035286565.1 Anaerolineales bacterium | reverse complement strand
AAAGATGCGAAAAAGTAGAAACGCAAACAGGTAAACACGTAGACAGGTAGAAAGTGGAGAATTGATATTCCACTTTCTACCTTTTTTTATTGATACAATCCCCCCATCCATGGAAATTATTAAGACATCCCTTCTCGACCTCAGCGCGCTTCGCAAACTGGAACTGGCAAGTTTTGGGAAAGACGCGTGGCCCTTGTTTGATCTGATCGCTGTACTGACCTTCGCTGATGTGATTCGACTTAAAGCGGTGGAGGATGACCAAATGGTTGGATTCGTGGCTGGTGATCCGCATCCGCACGACGGGTGGGGCTGGGTTGCCACCATTGCAGTTGATCCACGCTATCGGCAAAAAGGCATAGGGCGCGCATTGTTGCAGGCCTGCGAAAGCAAACTTGGAGTGTCAAGAGTGCGTTTGACCGTGCGAACTTCGAATCATGTTGCCATCGCCATGTATGAAAAAGAAGGCTATACAACAACTGATATTTGGAAAGCCTACTACAATGACGGCGAAGACGGCCGGGTCATGGAGAAGGAACTGTGAACGTGGGGCCGACCATTAGCCGTGTATGGATATGACCATTTGCTGTCTGGGTTTCGCCCAAATGAGAAATTATGAATAAATATGTATTTTCTTATCCGCTTGTATAAGGTATATAATCAGCTAATATGTTTGAAACTCTCTCTCCCCCTGTTTGGGTAAATACAACACAGTTATTAAAACAAATGGTGGATGATCTTGCCTCGCAGGACCGTGTGGCTGTGGACACTGAATCCAATAGTTTGCATGCCTTCCGTGAACAAGTTTGTTTGTTGCAATTCTCAACTTCAAAAACGGATTATCTCCTTGACCCGCTGGTGTTAAAGGATTTAAGCATACTTGCGCCCATCTTTTCAAACCCAAGAATCGAAAAGGTTTTCCATGCCGCCGAATATGACTTGGTCTGCCTGCGGCGTGATTTTGGATTTTCTTTTGTAAATCTGTTTGATACCATGCAGGCTGCGCGCGTGCTGGGTTACCCGGCAGTTGGCCTGGACAGATTGCTTGGTGATAAATTCAAAATCAAAATGGATAAGCGCCATCAAAAAGCGAATTGGGCGGCGCGCCCGCTAACAAAGGATCAAATCCATTATGCGCGCCTGGATACGCATTATCTCTTTGACCTGCGTGATGCTCTTGAACAGGAATTGCGTGAAAAACAACGTCTCGAGTACGCATTGGAGGATTTCAATCGGGCTTGTATAATGGAAGAGCAAAAACAAAGACTCAACGGGGAATCGTGGGAGCGATTTTCGGGACGCAAGGATATTTCATTGCGTGAATTAACCGTCATTTCCCAATTGTGCAAATGGCGCGATAAGGAAGCGGCGAAATTGAATCGCCCGCCTTATAAGGTTGTGATGGATGACGTCTTTGTGGCTTTGGCAAAAAATCCGCCGGAGCAGAAAGTGGATCTATCCGCGGCTGGGTTGAGCGAAAAGCAGATAAAACTATGGGGCGACCAGGTTTTATCTGCAATCAGGCTCGGGGTGAAGGCTCCGCTTGTTGAACGGAAACAGCTTGAACGCAAGAATGATGCGGTTCTTCGCCGTCTTGAAAAACTAAAAGCCTGGCGAAAATCCATCGGGATGGAAATGCAGGTTGAGTCCGATATTATTTTGCCCAAACCATATTTGGGATTATTATCTGAAAACCCGCCAAAGACCCTGGATGAATTGCGCGGTTTAATGAAGGATACTCCCTCGCGCGTGGACAGGTTCGGTGCGGAAATCTTAATGGTGTTGGGAGTGAAGCTTGCGAATTAATTTCCACGGTGCGGCGCATACGGTGACGGGGAGCCAGCATTTGTTGGAGATTAACGGCTCGAAGTTGCTTTTGGATTGCGGGTTGTACCAGGGCAGGCGCGCGGATACTTATGAACGTAATTTGAATTTTCATTATGACCCAAAGACTGTGGATGCTGTCATTCTTTCACACGCGCATATTGACCATGCAGGGAATTTGCCGAATCTGGCGAAGCGAGGATTTGAAGGAATCATCTACGCCACGCGCGCGACGGCTGATCTGGCTAGTTTGATGATTCGTGACTCCGCGCATATTCAAGAGTCGGATGCAGAGTTTGTGAATAAGAAACATGCACAACGCGGTCAGCCGCCAATTGAGCCCTTGTATACAAAAGCAGATGCAGAAAATGTCGTAGGGATGTTCAAGGGTGTGGACGCTTCGCGTGGTGTGCCGTTCGAGCCAATACCCGGCGTGATCGCGCGATTTTTTGAAGCGGGACATATCCTTGGCGCGGCAGGTGTTTCGCTTGAGATTGAAGAGAAAGGCAGGAAGATTCGCCTGATCTTCTCTGGCGATATAGGCAGGAATAATGTGCCGCTTTTGCGTGATCCTGTTTTACCTGACGCAGCGGATTACATGATCATGGAATCAACCTATGGCGATAAACTGCACAACGACCCCGAGAAAGCGTATGGTGAATTTCGTAATGTTGTGAAACTCACCGTGGAACGCGGTGGGAAAGTGATCGTGCCAGCTTTCGCGGTGGGGCGCACTCAGGAATTGGTATATGACTTGAATCAAATGATGTACAGCGGTTATGTGCCGAGCGTACCGGTATTTGTGGATAGTCCGCTGGCGGTGCATGCCACCGATATATTCAAGCGACACCTTGAATGTTTTGATGATGAGACGCGCAAGTTTGTCATGGAATCCAGGCACCCTGCGCTTGATTTCAAGATGTTGACTTATGTGAGATCGGTGGATGAATCTAAAGCCTTGAATGAACGCAAAGAACCGATGATCATTATCTCCGCTTCGGGCATGGCGGAAACGGGACGCATCGTGCATCACATCCGCAATAATATCGAAAATCCAAAGAATACGATCTGCATCGTTTCATGGCAGGCACCTCACACGATGGGGCGCAGGTTGGCAGACCGCGAACCACAAGTGAATATTTTTGGTGAAGTTTACAAACGCAAATGTGACGTGGCAACCATCGGCGGACTCTCCGGCCACGCGGGGCAGGACTTGCTCGTGAAATATGCCATGGGCGTAAAAGATACAGTCAAGCAGATTTTCCTGGTTCACGGCGAAGAAAAACAAGCCATGACCTTGAAAGGCTTGTTGAAAGATCAAAAATTAGACCGCATTCACTATCCCGATTTGCATGAAAGCCTGGAGTTGTAAGAATTATCCGCAGATTTGGCAGATTACGCAGATTATTTTCGATTATAATTTGCGCCGCTTCACGTGACACTTAAGAAACGTGGCACGTGATATACCATTGGGGAGGTGCCAGAGTGGCTG
>DATEDD010000354.1:0-4648 GCA_035286565.1 Anaerolineales bacterium | reverse complement strand
ATCCAATGGTAGCGCTTCAGTGAATGTCGAGTACAATTCCAGCGAAAACCGCCGTGAATCGGTAGATCCAACCATTGAATTAATCAAGTAATTCACCATTTAGTAAACATGAATAAAGGGAAGCGGCATACACTCGTGTCGCTTCCTTTTGGAACAAGTAATATCCGATTCATAAAACTTCAAATCTCAGAGGTTGCGATGCGTCCAGATTGGGACTCGTATTTCATGAAAATCGCCTACGCCGTATCTGAGAGAAGTACTTGTGACCGCGCTTTCGTCGGCTGTGTGCTGGTGCTCGAGAAACGCATCCTCACCACAGGCTTCAACGGCTCCCCGGCCGGTCAGGAACATTGCGACGAAGTCGGTCACCTGATGGTGGATGGGCATTGCATCCGCACCATTCACGCAGAGACGAACGCCATCATCCAAGCCGCATTGCATGGTGTCTCAACAAAAGGGGCGACATGTTACGTGTCACACCTGCCTTGCATCAACTGCACCAAGGCGCTGATCAACGCAGGGATTGCACGCATTGTTTACAGCACCGCCTACCGAACAGATGAAAACGCCATGAATTTTCTCAAAGCCGCAAATATTGAAGTAGAGCAAAAGGAATTTAATCCACCCAATCCGTAGGGGCGACCCGCCCAGCGGGAGTCAGTCGATCCGAAACCATGAAGGGTCGCCCCTACGGATTCATCCAACTCGAAACACAAACGGACATAATCCGCGCGCGCTCAATTCATTTTTGGAAAACTGCGCAACAGGCCGCGCGAGCGACATCTCCAACATGGCCGTATCCATTTTACATAACTCTGGATGATTCTCAATTATTTTCGCAAATGGGCACCGCCCAAAGATCACGCGTGGACCATCCGCGCCCGCCTCCCAATGAGCTTGATAGTGCATCTCGTTTAGTTTTTCGATAAGTAAAGCCAGTCGTTTCGTCATTGGCTGACTGACAAATCCAATCAAACCCTGGGACTGAGCAATTCGTTCTCCTGCCATTTGCATGTTGATCTTTCCATTCAATAAAGCCTCTGCCAAAACGGACAGATTATCTCCCAATGCCGCCTGTGACAGTGAATACATTTTCTCAGGCCGTCCGCGTCCTTCGCGATTATTAACCGCAGCGAACTCCACCCGCCCATCCGAACATAACACTGACAAATGATGCCGCACATTCGGCGCGGACATTTTCAAGGCGCGCGCAATTTCCCGCGCAGAAGCGGCGCGAGTCTTTTTCAGGTGAGCGAGGACTTTTTGGCGGGCTGTGATCATAGTTTAATAAGACCTGACATGTCTCCGCAAGGAGTTGATCGTTTATAACCTTTGTCCATGCAAGAGTTTAGGCAAGCAACAGCTCGCATGAGACATGTCAGGTCTGCTTAGTGATTATACTCACTTCTTTATTTTTGCAAATATATTTTTGCATAATTCAATTGACTTATTTCCCCTCCCTGCTATAATTCGCGCTTGTGGACTCGACCACCAAATATTGTCTAAACCCCGTTGGTTGAGTAGGACTGGATGCTGTTCCCAGTCCGTATCGAAACCAACATGTTACATAAAAAACTTTAATTTGGATTCTAACTGGTGGTCTCGATACGCCCTTCGCAAAGTGCATGCTCAGGGCTACTCGACCACCGCCTAATTCCTAATTACCTAACCCCTAATGACCTTATCCTGGGAATCCACCTACGCCATCGCTTTGGAATTACGTCGCCAGCATCCCGAAGTGAATATCGAAGAAGTTTCGCTTGGCCAAATTTATCAATGGACAATACAACTTAATGAATTTGAGGATGATCTCGCGCTCGCAAACGACGACATCCTTTACGCAATCTACCAAGACTGGTTCGAGGAGAACATTCATGGACTATGAAAAATTAAGTTTACCGAACTACAACATTCCTGAAGATATTCAAAATGCTGTAGCCATCACCACGCTGGATCGTTTGTATAACTGGGGTCGGCGTTCTTCTGTGTGGCCGCTGATGTTCGGCCTTGCGTGCTGCGCGATTGAAATGATCGCGGCACAGACAGCGCGTTACGACATGGCGCGCTTCGGCATGGAGGTCATGCGCCCCACGCCGCGCCAGGCCGATATGATGCTGGTCTCTGGTACGGTCACGAAGAAAATGCTTCCATCCATTATCCGCTTGTATAACCAGATGCCTGAGCCGAAATATGTTGTGGCCATGGGCGCATGCGCTTCGAGCGGCGGGCCTTTCAAAGAAGGCTACAACGTGGTCGCGGGCATTGATAAATTTTTGCCCGTTGATGTTTACATCCCTGGCTGCCCTCCCACTCCGCAGGCATTGATCGCGGGCATGATCAAACTGCAAGAGAAGATTGACAAGGAATCCATCAAGACTGTGCGTTGGTATAACAAGGAAAAATTTGACGGTAACTATGTGCCGATGCCCATTCTCGGACCTGACTTGATTGACGTGCGCCGCAATGCTGAAATTCGTGACATTGCATCTGCAAAGGCGACGCAGGAGAGTGCATAATGGCAACCGCGCTGCAAACTTCGACCGTTGATCTGGTTGCTCGTTTCCCCGGCATTGTCGCCGCTGATGCACGCCCCGGCTACACAGGCTTTATCGTAAACAAAGAGAATCTCGTGGAAGTGGCAACCGCCGTCCGCGATGAATTTGGCTTTGACTTGCTAACCGCTGTCACAGGCGTTGATTACATCGCCGAAAATAAAATGGAAGTGGTCTATCACGCCTACAAGACTACAGGCGGAGCAGGCCTGGTCTTCAAAGTGCAAGTGGATCGTGTTGACCCCGTTGAAGTACCTTCGTTGATCAATATTTGGGCAGGCGTAGATTTTCAGGAACGCGAAGCGTGGGACTTGTACGGCATTAAATTCACCGGCCACCCCGACCTGCGCCGCATTTTGATGTGGGAGGGCTTTGAAGGTCACCCGCTCCGCAAAGATTGGAAGGAACCATTCTTTGAAGAGGAGACAAAACCATTTAAAAGCCGCTGGCCGGAGGGTAAACATACCTTTGCTGAACAAAAGAATCCATTCCGCGATAATCTGAATTTTCCTAAAGATTTCGACCCTGAAAAATATACCGTTGACAAGGAAGAAGACCTGTACGCATCTCTCGAACGTTACACCACCAAAGACATGGAAGGCAACATGAAGACCGACCATATCGTGGTCAACATGGGGCCGCATCACCCGTCCACGCATGGTGTATTGCGTGTGGCCGTCACTTTGGATGGCGAGACCATTATCGGACTTAAACCTGTAATGGGATATTTACATCGCAACCACGACAAGATCGGCGAACGCAACACTTATTTACAGAATATTCCCTTCACAGACAGGCTTGATTATTTCAACTCGATGAGCAACAACTTCGGATATGCCATCACCGTCGAAAAGTTGATGAAGATCCAGGTTGCCGAGCGCGCCGAATATATCCGCGTGATCATGGCGGAACTCAGCCGCGTGCAGAACCATCTCATCTTCGTTGGTATGTTGATGAATGACCTTGGCGCGATGTACACGCCTTCGCTGTACGCTTTTGAAGAACGCGAGTTGATCCTCGATATTTTTGAAGCAGTCTCCGGTGCACGCATGATGTGCAACTATTTCCGCTTTGGCGGTGTGGTGCGCGATATCCCTGATGACGTTCTGCACAAGATCAAAGGTTTGGTTTCTGAACGCCTGCCTGCCAAGGCCGATGAAATGGAACGCTTTCTCAATGAGAACGAAATTTTGGTTGCGCGCTTGAAGGACATCCATGTCTTGAATGCGGAAGATGCGGTCAGATACTCCGTCACAGGTCCGGTGCTGCGCGCGGCTGGCGTGCCATATGACTTGCGTCGCGCTGACCCATATAGCATCTATGACCGCTTTGACTTTGATGTGGCCGTCCGCCACAATGGCGACATGATGGATAACTACCTCATCCGTTTTGACGAGATTCGACAATCTCTAAGAATTCTGGAGCAGGCTCTCAAGCAAATTCCCCAGGGGCCGATCAACTCACAGAAACCGGCGTATCAGGTTCGGGTCCCGGCAGGTGAAGCGTATGGTCGTGTTGAGTCACCCAAAGGCGAGTTAGGCTTCTACGTCGTCTCGAACGGCAAGCCGAATCCTTATCGCTATCACGTCCGCCCGGCGTCGTTCGTCAATCTCACTGCGGTAGAGAAGATGTGCGTCGGCACAAAGATCGCGGACTTTGTTGCCTTGCTCGCCATGCTCGATATCGTCATGGGCGAGTTGGATCGCTAAAAACAAGTGTCACGTGTTCAAGTGTCACGTGTCAGGTTTTCTGGCACAGGAGACACTTGACACCTGATACCTGACACAGGAGAACCCAATACATGTATGGAAAAGGTATTCTTAAAGGACTAAGCGTCACCTGGAAGCGATTCTGGGATACATACACCGAAGACATCTCATGGATATTGCGCGGCAGGAAACGTTACAACACGGATGAAGGCATCAGGCATCGCTCAAGTAAAGATACAAAAGGCATCTTCACTGTGCAATATCCTGAGGAGCAATTGATATTGCCCGAAGAAGCGCGTTATATTCCATTTTTGGTTTATAACGTGGATGCGGAGGGTAAAAGGGAAGTGTTGTGCACCTCATGTGGAATTTGCGCGAAGGTTTGCC
>DATEDD010000353.1:0-10144 GCA_035286565.1 Anaerolineales bacterium | reverse complement strand
CAGGTATGAATAACACCGCTTAGGAGTAGTTCCAATGCAATTTGTCAAAAATCGTTTCAACTATCTCTTCCACTCCACCAAAGGCCTGATCCTGGTGGCGATTGCCATGATCGGCATTGTCGCCGCCGTGTGGGGCATGTTCTCTGGCCCAATGGCTGAGATGGGCGTGCGCGAGGTAGTCATCAAACTGCTCGGCATGGACATTGTCCAGGCGGAGCGCGAAGGGCGCATCATCATTCTGTACCACTCGATTGCCATGGCCATCGTCGCCATCGAGACATACATAGTCACCAGCCTGCTGAAGATGAAGGAGTTCTTCAAGATGGCGGTGCGTGTGCTCATCACTGTCGGGTACATTATGACGATGGTCTTTGGGATGGGTTTCGCCTACTTCGGTCATAACTGGGCTTTTCACGGACTATACATCACAGGACTTTCGCTCATCTTTTTCGCGGGCGTGTTGTTGTGCGTCGCTCTGTGGCCGTGGAACAAGGAATACTATATCACCGATAAAGATTATGCCCACACCAAAAAAGGTGTGGACGTGGAGCGCGTCGCCTTCTTCGCCACAGCCGTCACAACGGTGATCTCTGCCCTCTTCGGCGCGGTGCCTGGTTCATTCTTCGGCAACGGATTTGAAGTCTTCCTGGCGGAAAACGTAATCCGTTATCCCGAAAAATCCGTGATGGAATATTCCATCATCGGTCACCTGCACATCATGCTGGCGCTGATCGGCATCATGATCACGCTCATCATCGGGCGCTGGCTGAACTTCAAGGGTATCCTGCACAAAGTCGCCATGCCGCTGATGATCCTCGGCACCATCGTTTTGAATCTCGGCGTATGGGGCGTGGTCACTCCGCTCGAACCGATCGCGCACATGATCATCTACGTCGGTGCGACGCCGTCCATGTTCGCGGCCTTGCTCCTGCTTATCTGGGGCTGGAATAAGCTCATCCAGGATGGCACCGCCCAGATCCAGAAACCCAACCTGGGTCAAAAACTCCGCGCACTCGTACGCGACCCGCTCAAGTTCGGTCCGACCTGGCAGATGCTCTTCATGAACTTCACCACCAGCGGCATCGGCATCTTCATGGCGATCAAACTCGACGAGATCTTCCGCGTCTGGCCCGCCCGCGAAGAGCGTATCGAACTGACCGGTCACTGGCATGTGCTCTCCGCCATCATTGCCACCATCATCCTGCTGTACTACGGCGACATGATCGGCCTCAAAGGAAAAATCCGCCAGTGGTACGGCTGGAGCATCATCATCCTTTCCGACGTCGCTTTCGGTGCTGTCACCATCTTTGAAATGAAACGCCTCTTTATCACTGAAGCCGAACAACAGCCGCTGGTCAATGGTCTTATGTACGCCATAGACTTCGGCCTCGGCATGTTGCTGGTACTTCTCGCCGTTGTGCTGGTCTGGCGCTTGACCGACCTCTTCAAGAACAAAGGACGCTGGACAGAAGAAGTGGATCACGAACTCTCGCAGGAGGTGACAAAATGAAACGCATCATAAACATCTCGTCATTGCGAGGAACCGCCGGTCGAGTAGGTCGAGTGTTCTCCGAAACCGTATCGAGACCACGGCGACAAGGCAATCCACAATCAAGCGGGAGATTGCTTCGGGCTATCGCCTTCGCAATGACGATCATCGTACTGTCCGCGTGCGGCCCCGTTGATTTGGACGCTCCGATCTCCGCCTACGATACTGGTATTGACCCAAACATCTGGGCGCAGATCCCCGCTGGAGAGTTTTACTTCGGCCAGCACGAAGACATTGAAACCACCGACACCTATGAGATCATGGTCACCGATGTGACCGTTGACCAATACGCCTCGTTCCTGAACGTCGCGCTTGGGAATGGCTACGTAAAAGTGGATGGCGAAAATATCATCGGCTTTTACCCAGGCGACAAGTTCCATGGCGTCAAACATGAAGAGGAAATCAAAGCAGGCGATTGGATGTTCATCCCATTGAACGACCCATCCCAGCGAATCGAATTAGATGGTTCCGTCTTCAGAGCGCAGGCTGGCTACGAGAATCACCCCATGACCAGCGTGACCTGGTTCGGCGCGTGGGGTTATTGCGACTATTACGATGACCGCCTGCCCACCGAAATGGAATGGGAAAAAGCAGGCCGCGGCACCGATACACGCCCCTTCCCGTGGGGCGATGAAATCCTGCGCGAGAATGCCAATTTCTATTCCAGCCGCGACCCGTTTGAAGACATGAGTTCATTCGGTTCGCGCACGAGTCCCGTCGGCTTCTACAACGGTAAGACTTACGACGACTACGTCACGCTGAATTCTGCCTCACCCTACGGCCTGTACGACATGGCAGGCAACGTCTGGCAATGGACAGGCAATGTCTATGAAGGCATGCACTACCGCTTCCTGCGCGGCGGCTCCAAAGACACCTACGATATGGACTTGCGTCTGTGGGTTCGCAACAACGCCACACCAACCTATTTCAGTCCAGGTGTGGGATTCAGGTGTGTGCGGTGAAATGATAGACAGGTAAACAAGGAGACAGGTATACTTGCCGCTTGAACTTGTTTACCCGTTTGTATCCCCGCTTGTACATCTTTAGGAGTATGTCATGACCGCTCTCGCCACCCAATCGAAAACCGTAAACCCTTCAACTTCACTCAGGGCAAGTCTGAAATATAAAACCAAACTCTACTGGCCGCTAACCAAACCTCTGCAAAGCGGACTACTGCTCGCCACAGGTTTGGCAGGTTACATGAGCGCGCGCTGTCCCATCTTCAGCATGGGCACGCTGCTCGGGCTGGCAGGAAGTCTCTTCCTTGCCATTGCGGGGAGCACCGTACTCAACATGTGGTGGGACCGCGACATCGACGCGAAAATGGGGCGCACAAAAAAACGCCCCACCTCATCGGGCCAGGTGACAGAGCGCGAAGTATTGCGCCTCGGTTTGATCCTCTCTATCCTCGGGGTCGGCTGGGCGGTCGCTATCGGCGCGTCCTTCGGCCTCATCGTCTTTGCAGGATTATTCTTTGATGTGGTCATCTATAGCATGTGGCTCAAACGCCGCACGTGCTGGGGTATCGTCTGGGGCGGCATCTCAGGCGCCATGCCCATCCTGGCGGGCCGCGCCCTCGGCCTCGGCTCGATTGATTGGATTGGTCTCACGCTCGCCCTCGGCGTGCTCTTCTGGATCCCCACGCATACGCTCACCTTCAGCATGAAATTCGAAAAAGACTACGCGGACGCGTGCGTGCCCACCTTCCCCTCCACCTACGGACTCGGCGTCACACGCGCAACTATTGCTATTTCAAGCGTGCTGGCCGCGCTGATGATGGTTATCGCGGGATACGGCATCGGCATGACATGGGGTTTCCTGCGCCTGCTCGGTGTGTTATCAGCAGGATTGCTCATGCTTGCAGTAACTGTCACATTCAACCCATCCGAGCGCGTCAACTTCAGCTTGTTCAAGTACGCATCCATTTATATGCTCGCCGCAATGATCCTGGTTGTGCTTGAAGTGATCTGATGAAATTAACATCCAGTGACCGCATCCTTCTGCTGTTCACCGCCCTGCTCGCCTCCTACCAGGTGGCAGTCGGTATGGACGGCTTTTCAGCACTGCCTATCATCGCCTATACAACCGGCTTTGGAGTCCTGCTGATTGCCGCGCTGCTGATTTTTATTTTGGGCTTCGACGTGCTTGACTCTCCCATCGTGGTCATCGTCTCGACGGTCATTCCGCTTACCTTATCGCTTGGTCTTGTCTGGCAGCACTTCGCCTCATTTCGGATCTCATATCTGGTCTTCGCCATCACCAGTTTCCTCGCTGTGGCATTGACCCGTTCGATCCCCATGCAAAATAAACTGCCCGTCATCACCATTGCCGTCACCCACGGCATTGCAGGCATGACGATATTTTTATTGCCCATTATCTTATCCATACAAGGTTTGACAAAACCCCTGTTTTTACTCGTGGGTGCCGGTGGTGCACTGATTGGCATTGGAGGTTTACTTCTCTCGTTCCTGAAAACAGGCAGACCCATATTATCGAGAAATACGATCATGAGGTTGTTCCCCTCCCTGTTGCTGGTGACAACGGCACTTTTTGTAGCAGGTTTCAAATATGGATGACACACAGGTCACGCTTGAAGCGTGACCTGATTTTTTCTACGAAAGGAGTAAAAAATGTCCCCAAATAGTTTCTTCGCAAAGTTCCTCCGCTTCATCGGCATTGTGTTGATGGGGTTGACAGGCGGGTTCACCCTGCTTGGAGGCATTGGCACGACCTGCGCCGCACTCTTCCCCAGCAACTATGAAAGCATGGCGGGGCTTGCCCCGTTCCAATGGCTGTATATTCTCTTCGTCATTACAGGGATTGCCATCGGGGTATGGGGGATTTGGGCAACTATCAAGATCGTGAGAGGCGCATCTGATTCATATAAGATGAGCATTCAAGCGTTGATCGCGGGTGTTTTGGTCGGTGGATACCACATCTACATGTCGCGCATGTTACGCGGCAAATCCATGCCTGTGGATGCAGTGGTGTACTTCACCGTCCTCACGCTGGCGATCTTCCTGCTCTTTCGCATTCCCTACATCTGGCAGGGTGTGAATTTCAGCAAGAGCAGTACAAAGAGCAACCTGCCCGCAGGCGGCGCGGCGGCAATCATGCTTGGCATCCTAACACTCACTATTCAATATACAATGGCATCCACGCACACATGGGGCAGCGTGAATTACGCGGACGTGTTCAACACGTCCATGACGGGGATCGGGGTTGGTTTATTGCTTTTTGGTGCGGGGATATTTGTCAGTGTGAGCCGTGTTTGGGAAACGGCACGCAGTTTCCACGTTCAGGAAAGAAGCGCGTAAATAAATTCATCTCCGTCAACTTGGCGGGGATGTCCATATTATTTTTCCGCATTACCAGTCATATTAACAGGGCCTGTTTTTCGCATCTGCTCTTCCTGAACCATGCGAATGCCATTGCTGACCTGGCCGCTTAATTTTGCAATTTGATCCTGCAGTTGCATGAGCGTGTCAATTACATAGTTATCTGCGTCTGCACGGGTGGCTTCTGCTTCGGAGCGCGCCTGCCCGATGATCTGGTCCGCGCGGCGCTGGGCCTCCTGCGCGATCGTGTCCTTCTGGGTCATTTGGTCAGCTTTATCGCGCGCAATCTGCAAGGTGCGATTGACTTCCTCTTGCGCCTGCGCCATAACACGGTCACGCTGAGCGACGACCTGCTGCGCTTTTTTCACTTCTTCGGGGATGGTGATGCGCATCTGGTCGATCAATTCCAACATGCGGTCTTCATCCACAACGACATTGTGCGTAAAAGGCACGGACTTCGCGTCGTTGAAGAGTTCTTCCAAGCGGTCAATGAGTTGCAGAATGTCCATAGGGTACTCGTGAAGGTAATTTTATTTATCCAATTCTAGCACAGATTAATCGCGCAAGGCATTGGGCGGAGATCGCTCTTCCATGCTAATTACTTTTTCCTTCAGGGCTTTTTCGACAAACGGCGGCACCATGCTGGAGACGTCGCCATTGAGCGTGGCGATCTCACGGACCGTGGTTGATGATAAAAATGTGTGCTGTTCAGCCGTGATGAGTGCGACGGTTTCAACGGCGTCTTTCGCAAGGCGTTGATTGGCAAGCGCCATGCGGAATTCAAATTCAAAATCAGAAAACACGCGCAAACCGCGCACAATGACTTGAGCGTCTATCGCGCGGGCGAAATCAATCGTCAAGCCGCTGTAGCCCGTCACTTTGATCTTGGGGTTGTTCTTGAATGCTTCGGAAACCAGAGAGATGCGTTCTTCGGGCGAAAACAACAGGGATTTCAACGGCTTGTCATACACCGCCATGACAATTTCGTCAAACACTTTTGCGGCGCGTGAAGCAATGTCTATATGCCCATAGTGGATCGGGTCGAAGGTTCCAGGAAATAAGGCTCTAACCATTTTTCTCCATATTAATACGTAGGGACACAGCGACGCTGTGTCCCTACTACAAAATTAACTCACATCCCCTTTGCCTTCGCCCCAGAATCTTTCAAAGGCTTCGGCGAGCAGTGCATGTTCAGGCTGGCTTAGATCAGGATCGCGCTCAAATAAGGCCTGCGCTTGGGCGCGTGCTTTTTCGATCAAGACCACGTCGGTGATGCTTGCCATCTTTAATGGAGTGGCATAGCCGGCCTGTCGCGTTCCTAAAAATTCACCGGGGCCGCGGATCTTCAGATCAAGGTCGGCAAGTTCAAAGCCGCTGTTGGTGCTGACCATGGCTTGCAGGCGTTCATTCTCGGTTGCATTTTCATGCGTGGGAATCAGCAAACAGGTGGATTGAACAAAACCGCGCCCCACTCGTCCGCGCAATTGATGAAGCTGTGCCAAACCAAAACGATCTGCGCCTTCGATCATCATCATGGTGGAGTTCGGCACATCCACGCCTACTTCGATAACCGTGGTCGAAACAAGAATGTCAAATTCCTTATCTCGGAATTTCAACATGACTTCATCTTTTTCGCTCGGCTTCATGCGCCCATGCAACAAGCCGAGTTTCAGGTCAGGGAATACTTCTTTTGAAAGCGTATCAAAATCATCCACTGCGGAACGGGCATCGATCTTCTCACTTTCATCAATCAACGGATAAACGATAAACCCCTGATTGCCATTTTTGATCTGTGCGCGGATCATGGTGTAGGCGCGTTCGCGTTCCTGCGGACGAAGCACATAGGTATTAATCGGCTGCCTTCCTGCGGGCATCACATCGATCACAGAAATATCGAGGTCGCCAAACACGGTCAACGCCAGCGAGCGCGGAATGGGCGTAGCGGTCATCACCAGCAAATGCGGGTTCGTGCCTTTACTACGAAGTTCCTTGCGCTGTTCAACCCCAAAGCGATGTTGTTCATCAATCACGACAAATTGCAAATCCTTAAACTTGACCGGCTCTTCAATGACCGCATGTGTGCCGATGACGATTGTAACCGAGCCATCCATCAAACCCTGACGGATCGCTTCCTTCTCACCTTCAGTTGTGCTGCCCACCAACAAGCGGACATCACCTTGTTGCAGCGCGCCGCCATCGCCTGCCAGCAAGTTGACGAAGGTGCGATAATGCTGTTCCGCCAAAATGGAGGTCGGCGCCATGATCGCGGCTTGCGCTCCCGCGCTGACGATGAGTGCGGCGGCTAACGCTGCTACGACGGTCTTGCCTGAACCAACATCGCCTTGCACCAGCCTGTTCATGGGTTTGCCAGAGTCTAAATCTGCGCGGATGTCTGCAAGGGTTGTTTGTTGGGCAGATGTCAAAGTGAAGGGCAGGCTTGCCAAACGCGTACCCAGCCACTCGTCCGAGATGGAGAAGCGGCGGGCTTCCACAGATTTCCAATCCCGTTTTTGGCGCAGCACTCCCATTTGTAAATAGAAGATTTCATCAAATCCCAAACGCTCACGCGCAAGTTTGAGCCTGGCCTGAGAATCAGGAAAGTGGATTTGGGTCAACGCTTCACTGAGTGAAACAAGTTGCGCGGCACGTTTGATCGTATCGGGAAGCGCATCCACAACGGCCGGCGCCCAATAGGTGATGACCTGATTCATTTGATTTCGCAGCCACTTTTGGGTGATGCGTTCGGTCAGCGAATAAATTGGGACAATGCGATTGGTGTGCAGGTTTTCTACTTCAACGGGTTCCCAATCCGGGCTGTTCATCACGATGCGGCCGAGATACTGGTCAATTTTTCCAGAGACGGAAATCGCATCGCCTTGCTTGAAGCGATTCATCAACCAGGGTTGGTTAAAAAATGAAATGCGGAGTGAGCCTGTGCCGTCGCTGAGGATGGCTTCAATAATACTTTGTTTGCCGCCGCGAATGGGACGGTTATGCACGCTCTGGATCGATCCAAGCACCGTGACCACATCGTTATACATCAACGCTTGGATCGGTTTGAGCTGGCTGTAGTCTTCATACCGGCGCGGGAAATAATACAACATATCGCTGAGGGTTTGCATACCCAGGCTCTCAAGTGATTCCGCATTTCTGGGTCCGACGCCTTGAAGCACAGTCAATTTTGCATTGAGTGCGGCCGGGGTCTGGCTATGTTTTGCGCCTGCAACGGATTCGGAACGCGCTTGTGGGACCTGGCGCGGTTTCTGTGGGCGCTGTTGTGGTTGGGGTTGTCGAGTGGGGTGCGGCGCAAGATTTTCGCCCTCTGGTTTTGATTCTTGTGGAGGCGGGGCGGCGCTGACTTGCCGAGGCGGTTGTTGTGCTTGCTTTGATTTTTGTCCCGCCTCGGGGTAGGTTTCAGCGATCCGTTTCCAAAGTCCCTTAAGCGACTCAGCCCGTCCTTCCACGCTGAGTTTTTCGTAGGAACGCAGCCGGGCTACGACGGCTTGTATAACTTCCTCTACAATGGCTTCAGCACGGGCTTCACCCTCCCAAAAATCAAGCATTTTGGCGAGTCCGCCAATAATGGCAGTGTTCGTGTATTTGTTTTCGTGTTCGAGGCGAAAGAATTTTCTAAGCTTTTCCAGGGAGGGTTGCATGGGATCAATTTTATCATGGGGAAGGATGTGTGTTGTAATTATTGGGGATTTATATAATTCCGCACATATATTTCAAGATTTTGATGAAAGGAAGCCAGCCAGCTGTTGATATAATGTTGCGATTCAAACATGGGCAACAAATCCACTGCAAGGTCAACAGTTTTTATCGAAAGGACTTTTCTCTGCAATTCCTGAAATGCAGATTGTGTAGTGTAGGGTTTTTTACCATCTTTTTCCAGTTTCTCGGCAAGCGGTTGGATTCCCTTTTGCATAAACCAGAGCAGGTCGTAAAAATCGCGCCCTTTGATAAATGCGCCTTCTTTACCGCGTTGAAAATTTCGCTCGATACAAGCGATCATTTTTCCCGCCATCATGGTTTCCAGCGAAAAATGCGAAGGTACAAAACTGCGTCCAAAATAAAAAACGGGCGTGTTCTGTATCAAAGCAACCTGCTTATGATGACTGATCTCAACCTTAAGATGCAAAGCTTCGTTTGCATACGAGGATAATCCCAGCGCATTCAATATGGGAAATTTCAAGGTTCCGCGATAAATGCCGTTTTCGCCTTGCTGCGTTTTTATGGACACATCCTTGTATCCGAATGTGCTGACAAACAGGGTGGTGAGATCGTCCTTCAATGTTTCGAGATTTATTTCTGCGCTATTATCCAGATCCAGGTCTTCCGAGAGGCGGTCTAACCCATAAACAACATGCAGGCATGTGCCGCCATAAAAATTCAATCTTCGATATACAGGATGGTTGTAAAGAAAATCCAATACATAGCTTTGCAGACCTTCCTTTAGAAGAATCCGCTTTGTTTCAACAGGTAACAGCGGGTTTTTTGCGGCAAGATTGACTTGCAGTGCGTGGGTCAAAGTTTCCATATTGTTCTCCGAAAATTATTCAAAATTTCCGTCATTTTGTGAGACTTGCTTTTCTCGACATAAAGCGCAAATTCGTCCCGCTCATCCTTTGAGGCTTCATCAAGGTTCAAGCGTAATTCTTCGGCAAGGTCTGTTTTTTCACTTCGATACTTCACGGGGATGGGACGCAGATAAAGATAATCAAACAATGCCTTCGCAAGGCTGGCTGTAAAAAAGCGGATTCCATTGTATTCCCGTGCCGCGAAACCATAATATAGATCAGGACGGATATTTCGATACCAAAATGCGCCGATCTGATTTACGACCTTGCGCGTGTTTTTGGGCGTGATACAAGTGACGGGATACGTCGCTTCAGTGAGAATATTGTGCTTTTGTAAAACAAACTCAAGTGAGAGATAGGACTGCGGAAAAATGATCGCGCTGATCGCTTCTGTAAATAGCGTATCCCTCACATGTAACTCATAGAAACGGTTTGTCATGTACATCCCTTTTTTGAGCGGTAAAATCCTGCCTGACTTCCGCCAGCGGTATAGCAACATGCGCGTTTGTTTAGGCGAGTCCATGCCTGTGGACTGCCTGAATCCCTCAATTGTGAAGTAGGGGATTGTCTCAAAGGGGCGTAAAAGGTCGGCTTTCATTATATATCGGATAATATACAAACTATGTATATTATCCGATATAAACATAAACTCGTCAAGAAGGTGTTTTTCTCACCGC
>DATEDD010000352.1:0-2881 GCA_035286565.1 Anaerolineales bacterium | reverse complement strand
GAAAATAACGGGCAAAGGTTTGTTGATAGGTATGCATTTCAAAACCCCCGAGATCGGTTATAAAGTGGCGGCTGAATTGTTTAAACGGAATGTGGTAGTGGCTGGAATACCGACCAGCGCACAGACCATCCGTGTTGAGCCGCCGCTGATCGTTACTCAGGAGCAAATGGACACTTTGCTTGATCGTTTAGGTGAAGTTTTGAAGGAAGTCAGCACAGCAATGTAGTAGACCTGACAGGCGGTGTTCTGACAGTTCGTCTCTCGCTCACCGTGTCGAAGTTTTTTATTGCACCTCTGATTAATCGGGATTCTTTGAATCAAAATATGTTCGGTTAATCAGATATTTGTGGAAACCTGTCAGGTCTATAAGATGCCTAACTTGGAGAAGATAAATGACCAGTGAGTTTGCAGTTGAAATGCGCGATGTCGTAAAAAGATTTATTACACCCGAAGGTGGCGAAATAGCCGCCGTAGACCACGTGACCATGCAGATCAAGAACGGCGAATTCTTTTCCATGCTCGGTTCTTCGGGTTGCGGCAAGACGACGTCCTTGCGCATGGTTGCTGGTTTTGAGTGGACTACGGAAGGTGAAGTTTATATTGAGGGGAAAGCCATGGGGCATACGCCGCCTTTCCAAAGAAAAGTGAATACGGTTTTTCAGAACTATGCGCTTTTTCAACATTTGACCGTCTTTCAAAACCTGGCTTTTGGTTTGGAGATGGAAGGCGCGAAAGAGGATGAGATCAAAAAACGGGTCGGACATGCCCTCGAAATGGTTCAGCTTACAGGCATGGATCGTCGCAAGCCGAAGCAGCTCTCAGGCGGACAGCAGCAACGCGTCGCGCTCGCTCGTGCCCTGGTGAAAACTCCCGATGTTCTCCTGCTTGACGAACCTCTCGGCGCGCTCGATCTGAAACTGCGCAAGGAAATGCAGCTTGAGTTAAAAGCATTGCAGCAGCAACTGGGCATTACTTTTATCTATGTCACACATGATCAGGAAGAAGCCCTGACCATGTCTGATCGCATCGCGGTGATGAGCAAGGGCAAAGTCCAGCAGATGGGTACGCCTGTTGAAATCTATGAGCGTCCCACCAATAAGTTTGTCGCGGACTTTATCGGGGAGTCGAATTTTCTCGAAGGCAAAATCAAGTCCATCTCAAAGAAAGAAGCTAATGTCTTTATCCCCGCATTAAATGCTGAATTGGTCGGTATGCCTATCTCGGAACGACTTGTCAAAGGCGAGGAAATCGTCGTATGTATTCGCCCCGAAAAGGTTCGCATCACTGAAAAAAACGCAATCAATCAGAACATGTTCCGTGGCAAGGTGGCGAACACAGTTTACATCGGCGCGGATACGCATGTGTTTGTAGATCTGCAGGGAATAAGATTAAAGGTGTGGGAACAAAACCGTATTTCGCGGCTTGACCCGAAATCGTTCTATGCCGTTGGGCAGGAAGTTTGGTTGATGCTCATGCCCGAAAATACACTTGTGTTAAAGAAGGATTAGCCATGCTTCAACGTCTTCGCGAAAATAAATCTGCGCAAGGAACTTTATTGGCGCTTCCGACTACGGTATGGTTGTTTGTGTTATTGATCATTCCGTTGATCCTCACTTTGATCGTGAGTTTTGGCATGCGCAGTCCGGATGGCAATGTGATCTATACGTTTACATTGGATAACTACACTCGCCTGTTTGGTTATAGTACAAATTGTCCCGAGGGGCAGGCTTCATGCTATGATCCGCTTTATGTGAATATTCTGGGACGTTCATTGTCACTGGCTTTTAATACAACGCTTTTCGTGATCACTTTGGCCTATCCGCTTGCGTATTTCATTGCGCGCGCGCATCCTAAACAGCGCAATATGTATCTGTTTATGGTGTTGATTCCATTGTGGACGAATTTTGTGATCCGCGTGTATGCATGGATGATGCTGCTGCGAAAGGAGGGTGCGATCAATATCATCATCGGTTGGGTCATGAACTTGTTGAATATCCCATTCACGCCGTTTGAGATGTTGTATACTCCGGGCGCGGTATTGGTGGGTATGGTCTACGAATTTTTACCCTTCATGATCCTGCCGATTTACACATCGTTGGAAAAGATAGACATTTCTTTATATGAAGCTGCCGCCGACCTGGGCGCGAATTCGATCAAGACTTTTTTGCGCGTGACGCTTCCATTGTCCATGCCAGGTGTGGTGGCTGGGACGATCCTCGTGTTTATCCCTGTGATGGGAACCTTCATTGTTTCTGATATTCTTGGCGGACGGCAGGTCATTTTAGTTGGCAATCTTATTCAGAGACAATTCCTTGATGCACGCGATCCGACCTTTGGCTCGGCCGCATCGCTGATCTTGATGGTCATGACTTTGGTCGTCACGTATTTCTACACGCGTAAATTTGGATTTGGAGAGGAGATCGTTGTCGGATGAATCCCTTCCGCCGTTCTCCCTATGTAATTGCCGCCACGGTTTTGGTGTATATCTTTTTGTATGCGCCGATTATTGGCTTGATCCTGTATTCCTTTAATGCTTCCCGCACGAACGTGACCTTTGAAGGATTTATCCCTGCCTACAGCGAAAACATAGTCATGGATGGGAGTCTTGTAAAGTCCAGTCCATGCGGGCCTTTTCATTGGTATTGTGACCTTGCAAAAAATAATGATGTAGCCGAAGCGGCAGGCAATACGCTGACCATTGCTTTTGTGGCGACGATCATTTCCACAATCATAGGCACAATGGCCGCGCTTGCGCTTCAACGTTATAACTTCAAAATGAAGCCATTCTCGCAGCTTTCACTTTACATTCCCATTGTTATTCCTGAGATCGTAATGGGCATTGGCATTCTCACTTTATTCAGCCAGTTCTTTGGCTGGGTAA
>DATEDD010000351.1:0-6069 GCA_035286565.1 Anaerolineales bacterium | reverse complement strand
GTCCATGTTGAGAATGCCTTTGTTCTCAGTCTCATTTTCATACGGCTGGAACATGGCGGCGGTGTGCGGACCGAGTGCGCCATCCATGAAGGCTTTGACGGAACCGATCCACAACCACTCATCACCGAAGCCTGTTCGCAGACCGAGTTCATTGGCCTGCTCCACACTTTCAACGGGAATGTTTTTATTCACTCTTAATTTTAGTTTACTGCTGGCGCGCAATGATTGCAATGCCATAAAGGAATCACGGCGGTCAAAATCATGAATACCTGTAATGCCCATCTTCCACAAAATGGATTGGGCTTTTTGAATAGCCTGCTCGATATCGTTGATGCTCGCTGCGGGAACGACAGTCGATACCAGTCCCATTGCGGTCTCAAGCAAAATGCCTGTTGCCTGCCCTTTGGCATCGCGTTGAATTGCACCATCTTTTGGGTTGGGAGTGTCATTGGTGACGTTCGCAAGATTCAACGCAGCTGTATTCGCCCAGGCGGCATGCAAGGATTTTGCAGTGAGATAAACAGGGTTGTTTGGCGAAATGGCATCAAGTTCACTTGCGGTGGGCCACCCGCCGCCGCCCTCACCCTGCCCTCTCCCATGGGGAGAGGAGTTCCATTCATTATGATTCCAGCCATGCCCCAACACCCATTCGCCAGGTTTGGAATGTTCGACGCGTTCGGCTACGCGCCGCAGGCACTCCTCTTTTGTTTTTGTTTCGCTATCCACCTTGGTAAGTCCCAAGGCGTAATGCTGAATATGGATGTGGGCATCAGCGAGTCCGGGCAAAATAGTTTTGCCTTTTATATCCTGCTTTTCCACTTTGCCATGCGCGAGGCCTTCCAATGTATTTTTCTGCCCCACTGCAATAATCCTTCCGCCTGCGATTAAAATCGCAGAGGCTTTTGGACAAGATTCATCAAGCGTGTGAATGTTTGCGTTGTAGAGGAGTTTCATTGTATCTTCCCAAAGAGTAGGGACACAGCGCCGCTGCGTCCCTACCAATTAAGTTAATTTTCCCAACAGTGCATCCAACTCTTCATCTGAATAATAATAGATTGTGACCGTACCGCCGTTTTTCCCATGCTTTAATGCGACTTTCGTCCCGAGGCTGTTTTGAAGGCGTTTCTCCACATCGTTCACATCCGCGCTGCGGCCTGGTTTCCTGGCCTTGATAAATTTCTGCCCGGCAAGTTTTCGCACCAATTCCTCGGCCTGACGGACGCTCAAGGAAAGATTTAATAATGTCTGCAAGGCCGAGGCTTGCGCCTTCTGTGTGGAAAGCATCAACAATGCGCGCGCATGGCCTTCTGTGATCTTGCCATCCACCAAGGCCTGTTTGACAACCTCCGCAAGCCCAAGCAGGCGCAGAGTATTCGTTATGGACACACGGCTTTTTCCCACGCGTTTGGCAACCGCCTCATGCGAAAGACCGAAATCCTCCACCAATTGGCGATAGGCTTCTGCTTCTTCCATGGCATTCAAATCCTCGCGTTGGACATTTTCGATCAAAGCGATCTCAAGCAGTTCCTGGTTATTCGCCTGGCGCGTGATGACGGGTACGGTCGGCAAGCCTGCTTTTTTCGCAGCCTGCCAGCGTCTTTCCCCTGCGATCAAAATAAAAGTACCATCCCCATTCGGCAAAACGATGAGCGGTTGAATCACCCCATGTTCACGAATGGACGCTGCCAGCTCGGCTAATTCTTCTTCCTGGAATTTCAAACGCGGCTGGCGCGGATTGGGCTTGATCAATTCCACGGCCAATTCCTGAACGCCGCCAGCGCCAGAAGATGCTGATGGCATTTTCCCGCCGGTGGGAATGAGTGATTCCAATCCTTTGCCAAGTCCTTTTCGTTGAACCATACTTGCTCCTTAAAAATTAACAAACTGCCCTTCGGGGTTTAGTGGAACATCCTCAAGGGAAGCCTCCGAAAGAGAAAGATCACTTTGCCATATCACCCTTCAACAATTCCTTCGCCACAGCCTCATAGGCCAGCGCCCCCACTGATGCGGGCGCATATTCTGAGATCGGCAATCCATATGAGGGCGCTTCCGCAAGACGAACACTGCGAGGCACAATACTCTTGAATACCTGGTTAGGGAAATGACGGTTCACTTCTGCAACCACATCACTGGAAAGATTGGTGCGATTGTCGAACATGGTCAACACCACGCCGCGCACCGCCAGCTCAGGGAACAACGCGGAGCGCACACGTTCAATGGTTTGAGTCAATTGGCCAAGCCCTTCCAAAGCGAGATACTCGCATTGAACAGGCACGATCACACCATTTATAGCCGCCATCAACCCATTCACAGTCAACAGACCCAGGGAAGGCGGACAGTCAATCAGCACATAATCGTATCGATCTGAGATCGAAAGTACGGCTTTTCGCAGGCGAAACTCACGCGCCAGTTCATCCACCAACTCCACTTCAGCGCCCGCTAAGGCAGGCGAAGCAGGCAACAAAGACAATTTCAAACGCTCATTTAATAAGACATACGGAAAAATATTAGTTTCACCCAGTAAGGCTTCATAGGTACCGCCAAGCACTCCCAGTTGGTCCACGCCCAAACAAGAGGTGGCGTTTGCTTGTGGATCCAAATCCACAACCAGCACATTTTGCCCAAGCCGCGCGAGATATGCCGCAATATTGATCGCGGAAGTCGTCTTACCTACTCCGCCTTTTTGATTCGCCAACGTGTAGATCTTCGTCAAGATAAAACCTCCGTCATACAACTTTCAATTTCCTGGGGTGTGGGAATTCCGTCCAAGCCAATACGCGTCACGGAATAAGCCGCCAGGTTCGTCGCAAACCGCGCCGCCTCCCACGGGTCACGAGTCGCAAACAAACGCACAAAAAAAGCTGCCGCAAATATATCACCCGCGCCAGTAGCGTCCACTTCCTCCACCACTGGCGGACGAAAACGACGACGATCTCCATTCCAATGCAAAACCGCGCCAGATTCACCCTCGGTGAGACAAAACACCTGTGTTTGGTGCGCCATCAACTCGACCAGTTCCAGGTCGTAGTTAATATCCTCCACGCTTATCACCACGCCTCCGGCCTGACTTAGGATCTGCTCGCTCGCGTACGCGTCCCAGGCACAAGCCGTCACCCGACCATATTCGTCCCACTTGCGCATCCAACCTTGCGGGGTGACTCCCAGCAATGAGGCGGATAATTTTCCTGCAAGGGCCAAAGTCACATCCAATTCACGGGCAATCGGCGCGAGGTGAATGATCGAAGTACTTCGCCACACCTGCGGAATATGATCGAGCAGAATTGGCGCGGCTTGATGATGCAGGATCTGAGCGCGTCCACTTTCTGTTTTTATATTTTCAAATGTCGTACTATGCTCGCTTGGCACATTAACAATCTGAATGTCCTCCAAAGTCTGCAATGGCGCATCCTCCCTTGCCGAGGTGACCATTCCCACGCGTAAACCCAGCGCGCGGGCTGTCAAGGCCGAATATGAAACAGTTCCGCCAAGTTGTTTGCCTGTGGGAAGAACATCCAGGGCTATATGACCTATCACCAAATAATCCACGGGTTCAAGAGAGGCGGGTTCCAACATGGCATGATTATACCGTAGGGGTAATATGTTCCTTCATCTTTTTGCTCTCATCAATGAAGAAAGAGGCAAGAAAAAAGACCGCCTACCGGCGATCTTTCTGAAATATTTCGTGATTTTATTCTTTCGGAAAAATTACAACTTTGCGATATGGCTCTTCGCCTGCACTTTCTGTGAACACAGCCGGATGACCGCGTAACTCAATATGCACCATACGGCGCTCGTTGGCAGTCATCGGTTCCATGGTTACTTTACGGCCCATCTTCGTCACTTGATCAGCCAAGCGATTTGCCAGTTGCCGGATCTGCTTTTCACGGCGGGAACGATAACCTTCAACATCTACGATCAACTGCACCCATTGCTGAGTCTGTTTGCCGACGATCAATGAAGCAATATGCTGGAACGCTGATAATGTTTCTGCCTGGCGGCCAATTAGAGCGCTGAGATCATCCCCGCGCACATCCACTTGAATATTGCGGTGGTCCTCAGTGCTGGCAAGATCGTAGCTTGCAGTAACTTGCGCTTTCATACCGAGGTAATGGATCAATCTCGAGACAAGTTCTTCTGTCGTATCCAATAACTGGTCATGGTCTGTCCGCACTACTTTTTTGGCAATGATCGGGGCTTCATCTTCAGGTTTCTTTTGAGCAGGACTCGGACTGGCGACCTTCTCCTCCTTCGGCGCTGACTCTGCTCTTTTTGCAGGAGCAGGCTTACGGTTCGTTCGAGGCGATGGTTTGGATTGTTCTCTTGCATCTGTGATGGATGAAACCACCACAGGTTTAATTTCCCCGGGCAATGGGTTGACCGTCAGGCGCACACGCACCTGACGACCGCCAAGTCCAAATAATCCCTTTGTACCCGAATCCAGGACCTCCACCGACACTGCATCAGCCGTTAAGCCAAGCTGTGACAAACCCTGTTGGAGGGCTTCTTCAACGGTTGGGGCGATGATCTCAAGTGTAGTTCCACTCATGGTGTCTCCCTACTTTTTTTTGGTAGAAGATATTTTTTTGCCGCCACCCGGCAGAAGATTGCTCCAATTGGCGCGGCCTGTTGCAGCGTATTGCACAACACCCAGGACATTGCTGATTATGAAATAAACCGCAATGCCCGATGCAAAATTTAAAGCGAACCAGCCCAGCATAAGCGGCATGTAAATGCTCATCATCTTTGTCATCTAGGCGCTTTGATCATTGGGATTGGTCGATGCAGGCATGGTCAATTTGGATTGAATATAAGTGGTTAGCGCCACGATGATCGCAAGGGTCGGCAATGCAAAGCCGAGGATCTGAATGGATTCGGGACGACCCAGATCCATCCAAAGAAATTTGCTGTTGAGAGGGATGATGCCTTCCACATTCTGAAAGGGATAGATCGTCCGCGCAAGTTTCAGCATATCATACGGTGTGACAGAAAGCGCGCGCGTAATGCTTTGGTATAAACCAATAATGATCGGAAATTGAACGAGTGTCGGCAGGCAGGAGGCAAAAGGATTGATGCCGCGCTCTTTGTAAATTCGCATTTGTTCCTGCGCGAGTTTTTCCTTATCCTTCGCATATTTCTTTTGGATATCCTGCCATTCCTTATCGTTCTGTAATGCCTGCATAGCTTGCGCGCCTTTTACTTGCGAGGCGTTCAAAGGCCAGGTAATCAATTTGATCAGGATCGTAAACAAAATGATCGCCAAGCCAAACATATGAGGACCATGTCCCAAAAAGTCATAGATCCATAATAAAAGGTTGGTCATCGGTTGGATAATAATAGTTTCCCACATGGGTCAGGTTCCTTATTTCTCGGGTACGAAAGTCCAGGCTTGCTTGCCCGCCGCATCGTAGGCGGCGAGGACAAAATCAGCTTGGTACGGCGCGACGAGAATCAAATCACCCGAAACAACGGGTGTGGTGTAAATTTTACCGCCGACTGTTTTTTCCCAGACGGTCTTCCCATCTCGATCCAAAGCGACGAGAGTGCCCGCTTCGGTCGCAACGTAAAGCTGGTCGCCCGCGATAAGCAGGCTCGCCACGATGGGTCCATCCGGTTGCACGGTGTCCCAATTTTGGTTTCCACTGGCAAGGTCTAATGAATAAACTTTTCCGCTCAAATCAGCATAATAAAGGGTTTGGCCGTCAAGCAAAGGCGAACCCCAAATCCAGCTATCGGTTTTGGCAATGACTTTATGCTCGCCATTGGTTTTGATGTATTCAATGGTGGAGGCAAACGAGCCGACATAGACACCATCGCTTCCAACTACGGGACTGCTGGGAGCTGCGCCGCCAAGATCAATAGGGTCATTCGAAACCCCTTTAGTGGGATCAATCAGATGAAAATGATGATCAAGTGATGTAACATATAAAAGCGAACCATCCGTGGACGGCGCAGACCATAACGCGCCTCCCAATTCAATTGGGTCAGCGTCTTCTTTTCCATTCAAATTGATGACGTATAAAAAGCCATCCGCATTGGGAGCATAGATCGTATCATTTAAAACAAGCGGTG
>DATEDD010000350.1:0-6043 GCA_035286565.1 Anaerolineales bacterium | reverse complement strand
CAGCACCATGAGCCAAATCTATCTTAGCGGGGATGTAGTGAGACTCTCCAAGCCTACAACTTTTAGCGGAGATGTAATTGGCATCGGAAGCGGCTTTGTAACTGCAACCATTAACTCAGGAAAAATTTTATTGAGCATTCTGCCTGGTGTGGATTTGATCCCTGCAAACATAGCACCCGATGATACGGCTTTGAGTCTGGCTTTGCAGGAACAATTCACGCCGTTGAGCGCCATGTCCATGCTGGTGTTTGTATTATTGTATGTGCCGTGTGTTGCAACGCTGGGCGCGATCAAACATGAGTTTGGAAATTCATGGGCTGTGACTTCGGCTGTGTATCAAACTGTTCTGGCATGGATTGTTGCTCTCATGATCTATCAAGGCGGAAGACTGCTGGGGCTTGGGTAATACATCATGTTGAATCAATTGGTTAATTTGCTCGAAGACAAAGAGAACGGCTTAAGCCTTTCCGAGATCAGCCGCGCCATGAATGCCCAACCCTCGGCGGTTTTATCGATGATTGATTTATTAGTTCTAAAAGGAAAGTTGATCGAGATCGGTCCTGACGGAAAATGCTGCGCAACCTGCGGCGTCCAAGCGGACTGTAACCTGCTTGCTGCACGTGGGAAGCGGTATATGGTGGCGCAGTAAAAATAAAAACAACGCTCCGAATCGTGAAAGAGAGTTGTTGATTGATGAATAACTCACCTTACGCATTTTTATTGAGCCAACTGTACGGGCGACCCGTCAATGTTTATTCATCAACATCTTATGCAAGAACGGGTCGCTCTGGCATTGAGACCACATCGCGCACAGGGCGACCCTCCCTTTACAAAAATGATCCGTGATGGCATGGACGGGTCGCCCCTACTGCGTAAGGTGAGTAAATAAATTAAGAATTATGCTCCCTGATAAATTTTTCTTTATTTGCTGAGCGCGCTGTTTTACCACTGGATGTTTTCACAATCCATTTTTCTCCAACCACCTTGACATGCCGCAGCGCGATCGCGGAGCTTTTCGTCACATGCTTGCGAATCGCATCTGCGATAGCTTCCTGCTCGGAGGGCTCTTCGCTGTCCACTTCAGCGATGATCACAACTTCCTCTGTCCCTGCTTCTTCATCATACATCCCAAATGCCACGGTGCGTCCAGGATGCACGCCGGGCACTTCGCTCGCCAGTGATTCCAAATCCTGAGGATAGATGTTTTTGCCGCCGACGATGATCATATCTTTTTTGCGCCCGGAGACATATAGTTCTCCATTTGCAAGATAGCCATAATCACCGGTCATATACCAGCCATTACGCAACGCCAATTCGGTGGCATCGGGGCGGTTGTAATATTCAGTCAACATGCAATCGCTTTGCATTTTTATTTCACCCACCACGCGGTCTGGCAGGTCTATCCCATTATCGTCCACGATGCGGATTTTCGTGTTGGCGAGGGGCTGCCCGGATGACATCATCTTCATCGCCGGGCGACCAACTATCGGCGGAGTCGCGAGGCGTTGAGTCATGAAGACTTCACGGTCAATCTCATCCACAACTGGTGACTGATCCAGTGGGCTTTGGGTTACACCGAAGACATTTTCCGCCATCGCGTAGCAGGTCTGTAATGCTTGTGGACGAAGCCCGAACGCCGAAAATTTTTCTGCAAATAATTGATGGCTCTCTGCGTGGACAGGTTCAGAGCAATTGATGATCGCGCGCCAGGAGGAAAGATCCACGCCTTCGAGATTGCGTTCGCGGATTTTGTTGGCGCAAAAGTTGAACGCAAAATTTGGAAGCCAGCTTAATGTCCCTTTGTATTGCGAAACGGATTGCATCAGTTTGTAAGGCGCGCGCACCCAATCGAATGGCGACATTTCAACCAAAGTGACGCGCATCAGGACAGGCAGCAGGAAGCAGGCAATCAACCCCATGTCATGATAGAGCGGCAGCCATGAGACAATGACATCTTTTTCAGGGTCAAGATTTATGGCTTTGCTGTAAGCATCAAGTTGACTGAGAACTGCCTTGTGTGAAAGCGCCACGCCTTTTTGTAAACCGGTTGTCCCCGAGGAATGTTGCAGAAGGGAAATATCTTCGGGCGATGCCTTGATCCCGGGCAGTGAATCAAAATCAGGTTCAAATTGTGGTTCGATTGTATTGGTAACGATCACCCTGCGGACAGAATCACCAGGTATGAGTGCTGAACGAGTTTCTTCTTCAAATTCTGCTGATGTGATGATCGCAGCTGGTTTCGTAATTGAAATCAGTGAAGCCAGGTCAGCGTGGTATCTTTCCGGTGACAGCTTTTCACTTAAGAATGGCATGATCGCAGGAATCGCACCACGAAGTACCGCGCCCCAAAAAGAGAACGCCAGATCCTGTCCATGCTGGAGGATGAGCAGAACCACTTCGCCGGGTTTTATCTCTTCGCGGGCGAGACTTCGTGCGTAGCAATTTGCTCCAAGTATCAACTGACGATAGGTGATCTCCTGATCGGGCTGACCGGCATTCTGCAAAACAATGCTGACTTTTTCAGGGATTTCTAAATAGGAACGTTGTAAAAGATTTGAAAACGTGGTCATTGGTATTTTACTGACGTGGGGGCGCAGCGCCGCTGCGCCCTACATGCGGGAGGCGATCAACTCAGCCAATTGGGATAAATTATCAAAAGTCTGCGCGTTCAATTCGATATCTTCGATCCGCACGCCAAAAGTATCCTCGACAAATAACGCCAGGTCCATCAAACTAAATGAATCGATCAAGCCGCTGGAGATCAAGGCTTCATCAGGTTTTATAATTTTATTTGCCTGCTTTAATATTTTTTCTGCAATAAATTTTGCAAGAGCAGGTGTAATGTTTTCAGTCATGGATCATTTTCCTTTTTTATTTTTGATGTCCTCCGTCCTGAGCGGAGTGACGAATGCTCTTTGAGGAACGCAGTCGAAGGACAATTCCATATATGATTTTCTATCTTGATAACCCAGTCCTTCGACTACGCCGCTAAGAGCGCGGCTTCGCTCAGGACGAAGAACTTATTCACTCACACCTTCTCGTACTGCCTCAAGCGCCTGTAAGGCAGTGAGATTTCGCCAGGGCCAGGCGTTGAGCATATTTCCAGGCTTGTCAAAGAAGTTGCGGCTGAATGACAAATGGAAGCCGTCATTCCATTCCATATCGAATCCGTTATTTGGCAACGGATCAGCCGCAGCCCAGAAATTCCACATGGGGATGCCATATTCGTTGGCGATCTTTGCGATTTCAGCATTGATGCTGTAATCTCCCTCGGTGTTGTCCGCTTTGGTGGCGAGGATAGGCACGATGCCCAGTGATATGGTGTATTCCACGATCTGGCGCAAGTACTTGCCGTAATCATCGGCAGAACGCTGGTTGAAATTGGTCTCCATGCTGATCATTGCCACGCTGGGTTTGTGCGTGCGGTATTCACAGGCAAGCGGACTCTCGCCTTTCTCGCATTTTTTAGGGTCAGCCCGCAGGGGAGAAAGCACAGCCGCTACATTGAATCCATCTTTGACAGCCAGGCTTTGGCGTGAAAAAGAACCTTCGTAATAATCAATGGTGGCTTGCAAATCAGCATATTCTTCGCCCAGTCCATATCTATCCGGGTAATCGAAATCCACAAGGAAGAAGTCTGTGCTGGTCTGGCAGTCACCAACTTTCGAAAAAGCATTTGGATTGTTTCCCATTTCAAGCCCGCGCTGATAGATGGCGCGTGCCGTGTCGCTGAT
Source organism: Anaerolineales bacterium (assembly GCA_035286565.1). Taxonomy (GTDB): domain Bacteria; phylum Chloroflexota; class Anaerolineae; order Anaerolineales; family Villigracilaceae; genus Villigracilis. The sequence continues at coordinate 2,309 of DATEDD010000350.1, read as the reverse complement.
CGCTGGAACGATTGGAAGGGTCTTCCATTCATCCGCCGCCAGTGTTGGGCGCGGGGCGGTGGTCGGGGTTTCTATCAACTCCGATGCTTCGGTCGCAACTTCTGTGATCTCAACCACCGCAACGGGTGAGGTGGATTCGCCTTCAGGCAGTGAAATCTCAGGCGCGCCCGCGCAGGCAGATAAGATTATGATGATTAGAAATAAAAAAACGATTCGAGTCTTATACATTCAAACTCCTGTTTTTGTATTCGGAAAGTACGCGGACTGAGGTCCACACTCCATTATTTGGATAGTTTTATTTACACGCCTCGGCAATAAACGGCGCAAGTTCTCTCGCCAATATTGTTTCACCTTCAGGCGTGAGATGAATCGCGCTGTTTGTAAATTCATCCGCAGGCACAATATCCCACAGATCAACATAATTCCAGTGGTTCTGCTTACTCAGCGCAAACATCAACCCACGATATTCGTCATAAGCCCAACGCGGGTAAAAGAAATTATAGCGGATGTCGCTGTTCGCGCCCGAACTGATCATCGTCGGTTCATTCACAATCAGCATAGGTGTTTCACCAGCCACTCGAACGCCTGTTACCAGCGCGTTCAAAGCCAGTAAATTTTCATGCGCAGCGAACATGGATGGCGCAAAATCATGGAAACTTTGATCGGCTTCTAAATCCGTTTGCGCGCGGACATAATCTGTCGGATAAACCTGGTCTATGCCCGTCGCCGCCCACATGACACCATATAATTGCAGGCGGATGAGGTCCGCAAGCGCGCGCCGATCCCCGATGATTGTATTCTTCCAAAATGATTTTTGAATGAGACCAGAATCATTCGCTTCAAACTCAAGCCCGTACCTGCCTGCCAGACGACGGAGAGTTTCCTCGTTGTTGGCGACGAGCGGTGAAGCAGTTTGCTTGTCGATGGGGAAGGCTTCCAATGTTGTCATCCAGAGGATCAGGTCGGGGTCGTATTCCATTCCATAAGACAGCAACATGACATCTTTTGTCAACGAAATGGTGGGATACCCCAAATTATAGGCGAGGACATTTTTTCCACAGGCCGAAAGATTTGCCGCGTTCAATTGACCTGCAAGCGTTTCTTCGGGCGTGAGCAAAGTTCCCCAAACGGACGAATCGCCAATCAAGATGACGCGGAATTCATCATCCGCCTTCACTTTGCCATGGATCACATGCGAAGCGAACATGGCATCCAGGTCAAAGAGACTCAGGTTATATGCCTGCGCGGAATTTCCCCCAAACGGCAGGCGTTCACGTCCCGGGAAGATCAGGTTGTATGCCGAAATCTTTCCCAGCCTCGGCTGCCAAACAGCGAAGATGAAGTTGATGATAATGAAAAGGAATAAGCCTTTTATTAGGACGTTAAATAATTTGATATCTTTTTTCATAGACTCATACTTCTCCATCATTGCGAGGGCGCACTTGTTCTTAGCCCGACACTTGCGCCGCACGCCACATCGTCCCGATGCTCTTTCGGGAGTGCAGGTGAGCAATCTCCTCGTCAAGTAAGGGATTGCTTCGTCTGGAAGAACACCCTCCTCGCAATGACGTCTACTGAATGCCAAACAACTTCAACAACACATGCCACGAAACAGCAGGCGAGGAAAGCGCAAAGAAAATCCAACCTATTGCGACAAAGTGGAAGGTCAGCAATGCTCCACTTATATTTAATATGGATTTACGAAGCCGAGTGCCAGCCCATGCTGTCGCGCGGACACGGGTTATGTCATTCCAGCGATTGTGGATGAACAAGCCAAGTCCATGCCACAGGCCCCAGAGCGCGAAGTTCCACGTCACGCCGTGCCAGAATCCGATCAATATCATGGTGGCAATTTGAGTCAGCAGGATCATCACAGGCACAGGCAAAGGCTTTTGCCACGAGCGAAGCGAGCGCAGCCAGCGCGTGACGGGATTAAAGAAATAAGCGCGAAACCATTGGGTCAGGGTCATATGCCAGTTGTTCCAGAACCGGGTCAGGTTTGGTTTTAGATACGGGGAGGAAAAATTCTCAGGTAAATGAATCCCCAGCAAACGGGAAGTCCCGAGCGCAATGTCGGTATAGCCGCTAAAGTCAAAATAGATCTGGAAGGCATAGGCGTAGACCAATATCCATACCCAGCCCGTCGCACGGACTTGCAATGCATTCGTGTCGTTCAAGGCGATCAAAGCCAGCGCATCGGCAATGACGAATTTTTTGAATAAGCCAAGAAGCAGGCGCTGACCTGCGATCAGCAGATCATCATGGCCAAGCCGAATGGATGGGCGTCTTAAATCTTGAACGAATCTTTC
>DATEDD010000349.1:0-8487 GCA_035286565.1 Anaerolineales bacterium | reverse complement strand
CGAACGCCCCATCATTGCCGGCGGGAATGTCTGCGGAAAAATCCACATCGATATAAGAAAGCTGAACGGCTCCCGTATAATCGATTCTGTTAGTAAAAGTTGTGACATTGGCCGTCAGATATCCCACTAGGTAAAAATCAATGCTGGTGACACCAATATAGCCCTCAAAGATTTCGTTGGCGTCCACGCCGATCATGGCACCGCGCAAATCGACCCAACCAGTGGTAGTGGCAGTTTCTCGAATATTATCCGTTGAACCGTTCTGCCTTAAACCCCACTCGAGGGATCCGGCTCCGGACTGGTGCACTAGTAAAAAGGCCACCTTAGCCGTATCAGCCCCCGTGTCTCCCGAAATGTCCACGTCCGTCCAAGCATCGGCGACCGTCAGGGACTTGTCGACAGCGTTGGTGAAGAAGGAGCCTTCCGAGGTCAAAATGTAGCCCACCAGATAGATATCAATAGAAGTAGTGCTGGTGACATAGCATTCGAAAATGTCGCCGGAATCCACGCCGATGGCAGCAAAAGTGTGCCCCCCATCTTCGATGACAGCGGTCAGAGTGTCTGTGGAGCCGTTTTTTCTAACACCCCATGTAAATTCTGTAGAACTGGAAACATTGACGATCTGGAGCATGACGCCGGCCACACTGCCCGCGTCGGCTCCAACGTAGGCGGTGACGTCGACGTCAGTCCAGGCGGAAGTACTTGCAGGGGTGATTTCGACTGGGGTGACGTATTTCATGGATTTTTCGAGCAAAGCTTCAGTTTTGCGAAGAAACTTTGCATTTTATTTTTATAAATACCTTGGCCTGTAAATGAAACCCACTTGGCCTCCTTGCGCCTGACCACTATAGGTTATATTAACATTAGTTTCTCCTGGTTCCCAGCGGGCCATGACCCCTGTGTGGTCGGTCTCAGCCGCTCCCTCTATCACCCGATAATCCTGATAGTTGAAATTCACGAGAGACCCGTAGGCCAGAGTGGGATTAGCGGCATTACTTCCCGACCAGGTCACTTTCTCCCCGGTCGGTTCGTACTCGATGATGATGCCCGAGGTGGTGGTCCAGCCGGTTCCCGTGGGGGCGTTGTAGATAATCGAAGGCTCGGCAAAGACTGTGCCGGAAATGGTGATGGCGAAAGACTGGGTGTGGGGCTCGCCCGTCCCCGAGGCTACGGTCAAAGTCACCGTCTGCTGCGGTCCCTTCCAGAAGGGCTCGGCCGCCAGGAACTCCAACTCGAAAGGTACGGCACTCTGGGTGTAGTGGGGCTCAGCGACGGTGACGGAAGCGACTATGGCCTCGATCTCACGGTTTGCGTCGACAGTTAGCGTGCCGCTGGTCTTTCTGGTGACGTTGGTGTGCAGGTTGTCGATTCTAGTGAGAAGGTCTGCCGAATCAGTGCCTAATATCCAGCCCGCCAGTCTGATTCTTCTCTCGGCGAACTCGGTGGAAAGAAGTTTTTTGCCGGGCTTCCTGGCAATGTTTTCCATGATTAAGTCACGAACCGGGATGGTACGATACTCCACGTTTTCGGTAACGTAGTTTGTGTCCTGAAGCGAAAATGTCCCAAATTGTGGTGTTGCCATATTTTATTCCCCTACTCCCCTTACTTCCCCAACTTTCCTTATCATCTTAAAATCCCACCCCATAACGACTTAACTCACTCTGTCTCCCCAATATCCTTATGATCCGGTCCGCCAGCTCCTTAACCCTAGCCTCGCTGTCCATGTTGAAATTGCCGCTCATGTTAATGGTTACCCCCCCACCCAAACCTTGATTGGCAAAAGGCGCATTGGCGTTGCTGCCCCGCGGGGTTATTCTCTCTCCACCGTGAGCCATGATCGGCACTGCCTGGCCAACAGGCCCAGGGACGATACCGCCGTGCTGCCCCCCCCATAAATTAAATCCTGGTAATCCGATACCGATTTTGGTAGCATTGCTATGTTTGGTTATAAATTCAGCAAGATTTTTAACAACTTCTCCAATTTTGTCTGCCAGCTTTTGCCAGCCGCTTTTTGCAGCTTCATCTGCTGCCTTTCCTACATTTTCTAATGCTTTTGTAACAGCAGGTTCTTGTTCAACAACTTTTGCATCCGCTTCGTTAACGGCTTTAGTAGAATCTTTAACGCCTTTTACGGCTATATCGTGATTAAGCGCGGCTTTCTCCATTCTAAAAAAAGCGGCCACCGCCTCTGGCGTATTTTCGGTATGTGTTTTGACGAATTCGTTGTAGGCGTCAGTCGCATCACCAAGCTCTCTGGCCGTATCGCGTTCATTAATCATCACACCTCTTAGCCTTAAATGGGCGTCTTCGGCGGCCGATTTGAAATCCGCCAGCTTTCTTTGCTCATCCAGAACTCTAGCGTGAGCATCGGCCAACTCGACGGTTCTGTCTTTCAAAATATCCGTCTGCGTCGTTAAGGCGAAAAGCCCTCCTGCCAGAAGCGAGGCGGCAAGTATGGCCGCTCCCCAGGGAGTCGTGGTCAATACCGCCGCGAAAGCAAAGATTGCGTCTTGTGCGTACCAGACGAACAAAATTAAAGTTTGTATTTTGCCGACCAGCATGGCAATAGTCGCTGTGGCCAAAATATTAAAAGCGATTCCAATGGCTGCTATAGTGATAAGACTTCCAGAAATTCCGGCAATAAGTAACCGCCAGCTCTCGGATAGTTGTTTGAACCAGTTAATTACATTAGTTACGGCTCTAACTATCCCCCTGAAAGCGTCAGCCAAAATATTCAAAGTATTGATAGCCAGCCAGATCGCCCCTATCAAAATAGCACCTAAAAATGTTTCAATCGGTTTGGCGGCGACGATAAAATCTTTGATATTTATTACAAGTTGCCACAACGAGTCACCCAGTTCGATCAAGGAAGGTTTAAGAAAGTCGAAAACCTTGACCAGTCCCTCCCAGGCTTTTTCCAGTTTTTTTATAACATTATCTTTCATATCCTCGAGAATCGGCCTTAGTTTTTCCCATAAATCCCTGGCCTTTTCCAAAACTACATTCCAGCCGCCGAATTTTTCGGCCGCTTTGTCAATAATAAGCCCCAAAAGCACCCATTTGGCACCCACCAATAGAAGAGGAGCAACAATTCCTAATAAGGCTGGTGTCAGCACTCCGACAAAAAAACTGGCAATGCCTACCATCGTCTCTTTTCTGCTTAGGAATTCATTGAAGAATTTGCCGATCTGATCAACATTATCGATGAGAAATTCTATTAATCTGGCGGCCGCATTCCTAATCTTGTCAAAAGCTCCGCCTATTTGTATCTCACCAGCCGCACTAATACCAAAAGCTCTTTTAACAACCTTGTCAAAAACATCTCCAAAATTGGAAATTGCTCCAGCGAATGTTGTAACCTGCCGTATTGATGCTCCTCCATAGAGTTTAAGTCCTCCTTTTTCTAAAATATCAAAAATTTCCGCACCAGTATAATTTTCTTTAATCCATTTAGCTGTTTCTTCAGTAAGTTTTTCTTGTTCTTCGGCAGTTTGTTTTATAACTTTTCCAGCCCCAGCTTGAGCTGTTGTAAATTTAGAAACAGTATCATTAACTTCATTAATTCGTCTTTGATAAGAAAGTACAGATTTTTCCGCACTTGAAAATGTAGCTGATCCTTCTTTATGTTTATCTTTTAATTCTTGAACTCTTCTTATTGCTGATTCTAAACCTTTTGAAAGTTCTGGCAATGTTTCATTCGCTTTTAAATACTGAGCCGTTAATTTTTTGGAAGCTCCAGCAGTTACAGACATTGCATCTCCTTGTCCTTTAACTTTTAATGTTCCATCAGCAATAGCATCAATAAATATCTTATTAACAGCAAAACCAGCAAGTCTCAATTCTTTTAGTTCCATTTCCCTAACTTTCTGAGAATTATAAATCTGGGCTAAGTTGACACTGATTCTGGCTAATTTGTCATTTTCAAGACCAAGTGCAGAAGTTGCTTCGACAGCAAGCCATGTCGCTCTTTTGGCAGTATTTACGTCCATTCCATAAGCCAAAAATGTTTTTGCGGCAGCTTCAATTTCTCGTCTCATAAGTGGAGTCTTTATAGAAATATCCTCAATCCATGTCATGAATGCTCCAGCCTGTTCTGGAGATTTCAGAAGAGTTTCAAAAGCCACTCTCGCCTGTTCGGCATTGGCGGCAATTTTTATCAGGCTCCCGCCGACACCAATTAGCATCGGTCCGATGAAAAGTGAGGAAAGCGTAGAGGCTCCCGTGACCATGCTTTTGAAGAAACCGCCGACTTTGGTTGTTAATCCTCCAATCAGCCCGCCGACTTTGCCAACCATTCCCCCGAAAGCACTTGTTAGCATATTGGAAGTTATCGCGCCGGCTTTGGCTAAACCATCAAAAGTGGTAACGGCGCCCGCGACAGCCTGGCCCAAAGGTCCCGACATCAAATTTCTCAAAACCAGCGTTAAACTTATCTGTCTGTCCATTTTGTTTTTTTCTGTTAACCGTCAACTATTAACTGTTAACTGTCAATTGTTTACTTTCTTCTTCCTTTCCTCTGTGCATTCTTCGTTTCCTTATTCGTCTTTTGTGCCTCTTGGTTCATAATAATACTAATTTCCTCGATGAAAAACGGCGGCTGAGCCATGTAAGTGTGCCAATCCCAGCCCATCTCTTTGCAAACCACGTAACGCCCGTAGGCTTCGGATCTAACCTTGCCCTCCCCGTAAAGCATCGAGATCATCTCCTTGGTTAATTTTTTTTTTCCTCGCTCGTCAGCTGTGAAACCTGCGTGATCCTGTTTATCTCCTCGTAGACTGCGTTGCCCAAGTTGACGGGCAGACCGTTCAGCCATTCCTGGTTAAAAGGCGTTCCTTCGGCTCCCGCGATTTTAATTTCCTTGATCACGTAAGCGGCGGATTTGTCCTGAATGTCCAGAAAGGAAGTCATGGAAATGTCTTCGATCTTGCTGGTCTCGGTGTTGAATTTGCCGCTGGAAAGAAGCAGCTTCTGAAGCTCCCGTGATTCGCCCGTGGTCAGATAATCGTAGAAAACGATAGTATCTCCGCCCACAGTAAGTTCGTGGGTCGGGATGTTCGACTTTAAATTATTAGCGTCCATTTTTCACCTCCTTGCTTTCTTGCTTGCCCTCCGTAGCTTTATGCGCAGGAGGGATTGATTAATTAATTTTAAGTATATAGCGACGCCTTCGAATTTTGTAATCTCGCATCCACCAATCTGGCTCCACTGTCTACCGCATCTTCAGCAACGAAATCGCCCTTGATCGTATAGAAATCATCCAAGCCCGTCGAAACTTCCGCTTCGTTCAGCCTGAATTTCGGAATCCTAATTCTCAAAGATTCGTTGGCGATGCCGCTGGCCGTCAGAATCAACGCTCTCTTTTGCAAGGCGTAATAGGCGTCACGGTCCGTTATCGAATCAAAGTACAGCGTATAGCTTCCCGTGACTCTCAAACCTTTGCTTCTGATCGTTGAAACATCGGGGCTGCCGCTCCTGTGAATCGTCTCCAAGTTGTTGGCGATGGTCAGCGAAAAATCGTTGACCGGTGTCGTCGGATTGGTTCCCGCAGTGGTCAGAGTCGTTCCGAAATTAATGAAATAATCCTTGAACGCTAAGGCCGTGCCCGAAGTCGTCGTCACCGTCTGGGCCGCTCCCTCGACTGGGAACTGCGCCATCCAAGATGCGGAAAGCGTTGCCAGGCCGTCCGAAACTTCGAAATTCAACTCGTCGACGGCAGCGAAAGTGTACTGCTCGATGTCCGTCGTCACCGCCCTGGTTTGAATCAGAGTCGCAGTGAGCGGGGTGTTTCCAGAAACAGTAGTGTAAAAAGTGTGGTTGCTGGGCGTACCCGCAACATAATCTTCACGACCTAAAGCCAGTTTCCAAAGATAGCCTGAATTGACCACGTCCGCCAGAATTTCCACGTCCCCCTCGGTCCACCGTCTGCCGATGACCGAGTCGGAGTCCATGATTCTGGACGTTTTTGCGTGAATATTTTCGATAGGCTCGTGGTGTCCCCGCAAGCTGATGTCGGTGTAGGGCAAGTACACACTCATCGTGGTGTTTGCCGAACCCGCCGACGTTTCAATCGCAAGGCCCAATGATCCTAATCTTCCTAAATCAATGCCAATGTTAATCACCCCCTTTCATTCTGTCGTTTATTTTCATAATTTTTCCCCCTTACTTCCCATACTTCCCTTACTCCCCCAACTTCCCCTATCGGTTACTCGCCACCAATTCAAAGGCTTCCACCTGTATCTCCAAAATCCTCGTATCAAGCTCTCTGTCCATGTAGCTGGCTTCCCATCTTGTCGGTCTGGCATACTTGCAGGCGCCCGACAAAGTTGTCACCAAATCCAAATGGGCGTTGAGTTCGTCCAAAACGGAAACTGCGATCGTCTCGGCGGTGGCCACCCCTTGTCCTTCCTTCGACTGTTCCTGATAAACCCTGATCAAAAACCTGTGTCTCCTCAGATTCTGGGCGGTCGAGGCATACTCCCCGTCGCCTTCCTGAATCGTCAGGGTGGCGAAAGGATATTTGCCCAAAGGATTGCCGGTCTCATATCCGAATGCCGCCTTGAGACTTCCCATAGCGTTGAGGGATGCCAAAAGTTGTGTTTTAATCGCCGCTACGCTCATACTTGCCTCGCCGTAGTTCTGCTTTTGCAGAACGGAGGCGGGTTACCCTTTTCCATAATGCGCCGTGATGCCTCTCATAAAGGATCCGGCATGTTTCATAATTTGGTTCTGCGCCCAGTCGTAAGTCCTTTTGACGAAAGGATTGGGCCGGTAAGTTTTTCTGGCGATGCCGGCCGCGATCGCAAAAGCCAGCTTCATGTCAACTCCATAATACTGGCTAATACTAAATACATTCGGGAATGCACCTACTGTTCCCCATCCCATCTCGATCGGATGGGCGTATTTGTTGCCGGGTCGAATGTTTCTGGCCGTCGGTTCGATGACTCTCACAAGTTCGCTGGGCGATGTGATGGTAATGTTGCTTGCGAGTCTGCCTTTTCCCTTCGGTGCCTCCTCGCTCATCCTGCCTTTCGCCTCCGCCGCGGCTCTGTCGAGCATGATTCGACCCTCGGGTGAGACGGATCTTGCCATACTGGTCATAGCATTTACCCATTCGTTAAGTCCCGTGATTATAAAGTTTGCCATATTATTCCGTTGTTTCGAATTCAGTCAATAATAACTCCGTATGTGGCGCAAGGTCCGGAGAATTCCAATTGCTCTTTCCCCGCACTATGAACACTTCCCCTGTCTGCTGCATTACCAGCTTGTCTCCTTCCAGAATCCCCGAGGCGGTCGTGAAAGCGGTATAGGCTTGACCGAAAACCACTCCAGCAATCACCGTATCTTCCGCCGTCGCTGGCTGCCAGTTTATGGCGATGTTAGCCAAAGGCGCATAGGCGACATACGCTTCTTTATTGGCGTTGTCCAAATCCGCACTCAGCCTGTGCACGTCACAAACCCGATCTAATATTAAGCCCATAGTATTCTCCTTCCCCTAACTTCTTCCCCTAACTTCCCTAATTTCCCCAATCTTTTCATTTTCAAACCCACCCGCTGGTTATCTTATAATGGTTCAAAATTTCTTCAGCGTCCAATGTGAAATCGCTCTTCCCGTCCCGCCTTTCCGCCCATCTCTTACTCACTCTGCCCTGGGTGATCGCCGACAGTCCCTCCTTGTTGGCCTGCCTCATGAATATGTCGGCCGTGATCAGGGTAGTAGCGTGCTTGACGGGTCTGGGGATACTGGTGTAGCCGGCGATATAATTGAGCTTGGTAAAACACCTGGTGAACTTGACTTCGGAAAAGCTGTGGATAAAAATGTTGGCGGTATTGGAAATGGTCAGTTCCCTGTTGGGGTAGATGATGACCCAATCGGGGTCGGGAATGGTGTAGCGGGTGTCGCCGCTGGAATTGGTCAGCTCGAGAGTCAGGCTGGAAGTACCCTTGATGATCTGGATTTGGGAGACTGAATTGATGGGACGCTTTCTGGGATGAATGACTAGGTTAAGATCGCCGTCGACCCTGGCTTCGGAGATTTCACCGGTGATGGATTCTGACCAGAGTCCCGAGGCGGTGGTAAAACCCGTATATTCGTTGACTATCTCCTCGGCAGTGGAAATCCACGTGTCGATCTGACTTTCGAATGAAGCATCGATATCCACAAGTAATAAATTTTCTAATGAGGTGATATCACTATAGACCCAGTTGGAAGCCAAATTAAAATCCCTCCAATCTGGCACTATCCTTACGATAAGGCCATGCCTCAAACTTTTGAGAACAATTTAAACATCGCAAAATTATCTTGTCTGCCATACATATATTATAGCCGTTTTTCTCAGTATTTAATACTTGTTCGCTCTCTTGGTTCTGCGCAAAAGAGAGAGCAATCGCGCAGAACAGCAAGTATCAGGAGTTTTTAAGCTCCGGTCGTGAATTCGTACTGAAATGGCTCTCCGATCACTTTGAGAACGGTAGCCTCAAGTATAAAAC
>DATEDD010000348.1:0-2787 GCA_035286565.1 Anaerolineales bacterium | reverse complement strand
CCTTTTGTTTGATTCGATTATCACATTAACAGACATCTTCACTGAGAGCCGTATTACTCAATATCTTATAGGCATTTTTGCTCATTATCAAACTACAAAAACCCGCCACCTCATTGATAAGACGGCAAATTTCCTTTTTATGTCGCTTTGAGGATCAATTGGCGCAACTGCCGCCTTGGCTGGGAGTCTGTTCTAACAGGCCACTGGACTGAAGGGATTGATGTACCATGCTGGCGCCAGAAGCGGAAGAGAACTTGTCGCTTACTACAATCCTTGCGTCAAAGTCAGCAAAGTTTATACCTTCATTTAACTTGAGATAGATCGCAATCTCCAGTGTCTGTTGGGGAAACCAGTATGCGTTGACATATTTAGCAGCAGTAAACATCTCATCTGCGCTGGCATTCTGCGAGGCCATTAACTCCAGCAAACCAAGCATAGCCATGCCATGATTACAGTCGGGGAAAAGCGTATGATTATTGCAGCACGGACGATACACGGCCGAAGCCACTTCTTCCACGCGCGCTTGTTGTTCTGGAGTCAGCGGGATCAGATCCATGCTTGCATAGAGTTCAGTGATAGGCTTTGTCGCAAGCGTCCATCCGCCCGTGGACGCAAAACGCTCAATCTGTCCGCCGCTGTTTTGCACCATCGGTCCCTCGGTGAGAATCGAATTCCTGCTGGCTAATCCAACTGCCCAGAAAAAGTTGAGCAGGAAGTGGGCACTCTCCCCGGTGATGACAATTTTCTCATCACTTCCCTTCGTTAGAATATCCGTCTCGTGGTTGTCGATAGGGTCACCACTGGCCGTCATCACTTTCTGGAAGGCATCGTAATCAATGACGCCTGCTTCAATCAATTGCGATCCGAGGGTTCCATAGGAAACAGGCAGGGCATAACCATCCTCAGGATTGATCTGCTTATAGATTTGGGCCGATTCCTTTTCCTGTGCTAATGCGGCTGTTTCGTCGCGTCCCCACTTCAAGTAACCACTTCCGAGGCCGATCATGAATGTAACAGCAATGACAATGACCGCCCATGCCATTAACCTGATCCGTTTGTTCGCAGAGATGTCTTCAACGATGGGTTCTGGAATCTCTTCCATATTTTGTTGACTCATAAGGTCTTCCTCCGCTTGGTGCGAAAAACAGAATGACTTTCGAATTTTGTTTTTTTTTTCTCTTATTTCTCTATTTCGAATCCTGCCTCTTCCCAGTCCACCATGCCGCCGTCCAGATTCCAAAGGTTGGTGTAGCCGAGTAATACGAGCTTTTCGGCAGCAATCGCGCTCATTCGTCCACTGCGGCAGTACAAAACGATTATCGCGTTTTTATCGGCGGGAAGTTGCGAGAGATTCTCAGGCGCGCTGATCCGGTCGTAGGGGATGGACAGATCTGTATCAGCGATGTTTCCCGCAAATGGAATGTGTACATTGACGAAAACAAAGTCCTTGTTCTTCAACATTACATTCAATTCATCGGGAGAAATATTTTTATATGAGCCGCCTGCTACCGCAACCGTTTCACCGGTCACAGGTTTGGCCTGACAGCCCGCAAGCACAACGACAGATAGAAAAATGAGAATGAGCTTTTTCATTGTTCATGTTCTTTGTATCGCATGTCCGCTCAGATAACCAAGATAGGCAGGCACAAGCGGAAGCACGCACGGTGAAAGGAACGATAGCAATCCTGCGATGATAGCGGTGAAGTAAGTTGGCGCGGCGGCAAAGAGCGCAAACTTCTCAACATAGAAGCCGTTCTTGAATGCCCAGATGGCGATCAGGCTCATCGTGTTTGTGAACAACAACACGCCAATCGCGATGATGAAGATGCCACTGGCAATCCTGAAATATTTTTGGTAAGGTCTCATACGTTTGATCCAACCCGAAGCGCGTTCGAGTCCTACTGCCATCGCGAGAAACGGAATTCCCAAACCGAGCGAATAACCCGAAGCCAGCCACATGGCTTGTCCAACGGTTTGCTGACTCAAACCCATTGTCAGGATCGCGCCGAGCGTTGCGCCGATGCACGGACTCCAGCCTGCGGCGAAGAATACGCCCATGAGAGCCGACCCGCCATACGTCCCGCGTTGACCCGAGTATTGGGCGCGTGTGTCCGCATAAAACCACGGGATGCGGATCACTTCGAGCGTAGCCAATCCAAACATGATGACGATCACGCCGCCGATCTGCGCGATGACTCTTTTGTAAGTTCCAAACAATTGCCCAAGCAATGTTACCGAGCCACCCCAACCGACGATGAATACCAGCGAAAAACCTGCTACAAATAAAAGCGCGTGTAGGAATATTCTCAAACGATCACTTTGTGAAGAAACCAATGGGGTTGCCGTTTCTGCTGCCATACATTCTCCTACCGGTTCAAGATACTGACATGATAAGCAAAATCCCGCCCCTGCATGAGCGTAGGATGGCGGGATTCTGGATAGGCAAAATGGCTTATGACATTTGTCGCTTCATACTTCGACCCTTCGGCAAATTTAGAATAGCGCTTCGTTCATCAAGCGGAGTAGTCTTCACTTCCTGAGTGGATTTGCGAGCATGGATAAGAGGATTCTTAACCACAACTACCTTCTTCCGTTGTATACTAAATTTTAACTCCGATGGGGAGTAGCGCCCGACTTTTTCGGGTTGGACAGTCGTCAAGACGGAAAGAGATTTCCCGGCTGTCTGAAAGAAAACGCAAGACCATCGCCTTCCAGGCGGTGGTCTTTTTTTGTTTTACAAATAGGAGAAAAACGTGTCAAAACGAACTTCACAGACTGTATATGTCG
>DATEDD010000347.1:0-6453 GCA_035286565.1 Anaerolineales bacterium | reverse complement strand
TGCATTCGCTGTGCCTTTGATTTCCAGCGACGTTGAGGAGATGATTTGCCCGTCGTTTAAGTTGATTTCAACAATGGGTTGAGGGTCGCCTGCTTGACATTCGCGTTCAGGAGCATAAATTGGATTATCTGGCAGACCGTTGTTATCCAGCCAGTTTTTTCCGTCGCGGGTTTCAAACCAGTCACGCGCCCATTTATCTGTGACCTTCATAACAATTTCATCTTCGCTGGGACCTTTGCAAGCATCAGAGGCCTGCAAACCTGTCCACAAGTCAATTCTGATGCGGCGTGCAAGATCTTGGCTTGGAGGCAGGGGCAGTTGATCGAAAGCGAAGACCTCGTTGTATTGTGATTTGCAGAAGCTGGATGGTTCTGTCCCTGATAATTGACAGACAACTTTATCAACAATTCCACTTGGGCGAACGAAGGGAGTCGGCGTGCCATTGGTGAGATAAGGCACAGCAAATTCCATGAACTGTGACCAGATCGGTGCGGCGCCGCTTAAGCCAGACGAATTGAGCATGGGTGTGTAATCTGCGTTGCCGATCCAAACCCCTGTGACAAGGTCAGGAGTGTAGCCCAATGTCCAGTTATCGCGGATGTCGTTGGTGGTGCCTGTTTTTGCAGCGACAGGGAATGACAAATTTAGAGGCGAGTTGCGTCCGAACATCCAGGAGCGCGCTTCATTGTCCGAGAGAATGGATGAAATGAGATAGGCATGTTCTGCGCGGATAACTTGCTCACCGGACTGTGGTTTGTATTCGTAGATTACGTCGCCTGCAAAATTTGTGATCTTGAGAATGGACATCGGCGGTATGCGTTGTCCGCTGTTAGCAAAGACGGAAAAAGCGGAGGTCATATCGATCAAGCTGACATCGCCGCCGCCGAGAGTGAGAGACAGTCCGTAATCATTGCGGGTTAAGGATGTAATGCCAAGCCGTTCGGCCATAGCGATCATGCCTTCTTTTTCAGGCGTGTTCGGATCGTCGTAAATACCGACAAATTCGAGCGCTTTAACTGCGGGGATGTTGAATGAGTTGGAAAGCGCAAGGCGTAATGGCATGCCGCCATGAAATTTGCCGTCATAGTTTCTGGGTTCGTAGGGCGGATTTGCGCCATCTGGAAATTGAGTGGGAACATCCCAGATCAGGGTGGAAGGAGTCCATCCTTTTTCAAATGCGGCAACATAGGTGATCGGCTTGATCGAAGAACCCGGCTGGCGTGTGGGGCTGACCGCCATGTTGATCTGCCCTGAAATTTCAACATTGTTGAAATCTGGAGAGCCGACCATTGCCAGGATTTCGCCGGTGGAGGGACGAATGGCAACCAAAGCGCCGTTTCGTGTGTTGTTATCAACCATTGCAGTAACCTGGTCTGTGACAAGTTGTTGTGCGCGGTCTTGCAGGTTGGGATCAAGAGTGGTGTAAACCACAAACCCTGAACGGTAAATGGTTTGTGCGTCGTATAAGTCTTCAAGCTGTGCGCGGACATAATGAACCCAATGCGGGTATTTTGCATCAAATGAAGGCGTACGATATGAATATGTCTTCATTGCGTCCGCGGCTTCGGTTGCGGCGATTGGTTCCACGCAAACTGATTCGGGACTATTACTTACTTCAATACATCCTTTTTCGGTACTTAATTCAAACATGAGCACCAAAACTTTTTGCTGACGGATCAAGGTGACTTGAGGATTGGTGTAAATATCATATAAGGCTGGAGATTGCGGCAAGCCTGCCAGGAATGAGGCTTCACCTAGCGTGAGGTCTTTGGCGGATTTCCCGAAATAAGTTTCAGCGGCAGCTTCGACGCCATATGCAAGATTACCGTAGTAGATTTCATTCAAATACAGTTCAAGGATATCGTCTTTGGAATAGCGGCGCGTGATCTCGGCGGCCAGGATGATCTCGCGTGATTTGCGTGTGTATGTGCGCTCAGCCCGTTCTTCAGGGGAGAGAAGCAATGCGCGCGCCAATTGCTGTGTGATGGTGGATGCGCCTGAAACTGTCCCGCCGCTGCTGTAGTTTTGCCACAATGCACGCAGCATGGCATAAGGATCAAAGCCTGGGTGGCTGTAAAAATCCTTGTCTTCGGTTGCGATGGTGGCCGCAACTAAATTCGGGGAAATATTCTTGATCGGGATGTAGGTGCGTCGTCCGGTAGTGGGATCCAGGATCTCATAAAGCGGCTGTCCATTGCGGTCAAGGATGCGTGTGGTCTCGAACTGCGAGGCGCGGTTACGCAAATCACCAACTTCGGGGAGTGTGCTGGCAATGGCATAATATTGATAGATAAAATATGACCCGACACACAAACCGAACACCACCATTGCAAATACAGCGATGATCAGTCCGCGCAGCAGGCAGCCTTTGTTGCCTCGGAAAACGGCTTGAAATTTATTCCAAAATGATGGTTGATGCGCAGGCGGTGTGTATGCAGGCAGCTGATATGTGCGATGCTGCTGGTTTACAGAGTTTTGAAATACAGAGCGTTGATTTAAATTGGGGAGTTGTTGGGCAGGTCTCTGCTGATCCGTGGTCTGTTTATACGCGGCATTTGTGACACGCGTGCCATCCACGTCAATTTCATCCACGCGGTTCGGCAGGGGCATGTTGTCCTTGTCGAGGGCCGGGCGGATGAATCGGGGCGTCGTCTCGTCCTTCCCCGTTGAGGCAGGAATGGGCTTTATATCGCCGCGTGTCTCTTCTTCAGATTTTAGTAGCCGACGTAATCGCTCGCTATCTTCGTTGCTCATTATTCGAAGTACCTCTTAATTTAACTATTCCCATCAACTTGATAAGCCATGCCCTGCCCCAATTTAAATAAAGTATACCTGTGTTAGGGTGAGGGGCAGTTTATTTTGGCTTGCTCAACACCAGCAGGTTCAACTTGCCACGCTGACAGACTTCGTCTTTTTGATTGAGCACTTCTACCGAGGCGATCAACGCGCCGGCGCCGATGCGTGGTAATCCCTTGATTTCAGAAATGGACAAGAGCGCATGAATCGTATCGCCAATGAAAAATGGTTTCACAAATTTCCATTCGTTGATCTCGCGGAAGGCCAGCACAGTGCCTTCGAGCAGACCGGTTTGCATAATCAGTCCCACAGCAATGGACATACCCAACAACCCATGCGCAACGCGTTGACCAAACTGGGTCTTGCTTGCAAAGACTGCATCGGTGTGGATCTGGTTGTAATCACCTGAAAGACCGGCAAATGAAAAGATCGCATCCTCACCGATGGTGCGCCCTGCGGTTTTTACGCTTTGACCTACTGAAAATTCTTCAAAGTAAAGTCCAGCCATATAAATCTCCTAGTCTCTGATCTCGAGTCTCTTAACCATCGAACCAAATTATACCCGTTTGACCATCCGCCGTTCTAACCGTACAATAAGCGCCATGCGCGACTGGTCATTATCTCCCGGCGACCCGCTCCACCTCACCCTTGCGGCGGATGCCCGCCTTTGCAAGCCAGATTACGTCAACGACCATATCTGGGAAGTGGAATTCGGCAAAGCAGACTCGGAGCAAGCTGCGGTTTCGTTATACACAACCTTTGGCTTGCGCGCGCGTTCCATGCGGATATTTTTACGCTTTACAGAAGACAGCCGCACGGTTACAGAACCAAACACCTTTATCAAAAAACCGTCTCTGCGCCGATTCTACCCAAATTTCCTAACCCTTGATTTTGTTCCCCTCGAAAACCTTTTTGTCACTACAGATTTCTGGGTTCCAGAATCACATGCCGCAGCCGGGCGCGTAACCCTCACCAACAAAAGCACTGCCACCCGCGAGATCAAACTCGAAGTCTGCGCCGCCCTCGCTCCGCTGGATGGACGATCCATCATCCCCACCCAACAACAACTCGTAAATATCCTGGCGGGACAAACCAGCGGAATCGCCCCCGTCCTATTTATGACTGGCGGCCCCAAGCATGGACCCGGCCCGCATGCCTCGCTCATGCTGGACGTCCAACTTGGTCCCGGGGCCACACGGACATTAACCTTCGCTGAAGCTGCACTCGACACCATCCCCGCCGCCTTTGACCTCGCGCGTAAAACTGCCGCCCGCTCATGGCAAGCCGAATTGGCCCGTATAGAAATGCTGGATGCCTCGCAAGTATTGGACATCCGCACCGGCGACCCCGAATGGGATGCCGCACTCGCATTCAGCCAAAAAGCCGCGCACGCAGTATTCTTCAGCGGCAGTGAACATTTGCCAAACCCTTCCTTTGTGAACGTGCGCTATATTGATCATGGCTACTCGCGTAAAGGGGACGGTACAGATTACCCGCCCGCCTGGAATGGCCAATTCCCCCTGGAGGCTTATACCATCTCCAGCATTTTGGTTGGCGCGCCGCAAGTCACAAAGAATCTCCTGCTCAACTTCCTCGCCATACAGGATGATGACGGCGAAGTGGATGGCAAGCCCGGGCTGGCGGGTCAGCGCGGAAAATTCCTAGCCATGCCAATACTCGCCAGCCTCGCGTGGAAATATTACCAGGCCACGCAGGATGATTCTTTTCTGGCAGAGGTATTTCCAAAATTAATTAAATTCTTTTGGTCGTGGTTCTCCGGCGCACATGACCGCAACCGTGACGGCGCGCCCGAATGGGACAACATTCTGCAAACCGGTTTCGACGACAATCCCATCTTTGATGTCTGGCATCCCTGGTCACAAGGTTTGGATGTTTCACTTGTGCACAGCCCGGCGCTCGAAGCCATGTTATATCGTGAGGCGCAGTCTCTTGCGAAGATTGCCAAAAAACTTGGCAAGCCCGCTGAAGAAACCGACCTGATACAAGCACAGGCTGAAACACTTAAAACATCTCTCCTCGCAAGTTGGAATGCTAATCAAAGTTTTTACTCGTATCGTGACCGCGAAACGGGATTGGTCTCATCCGGCAAAGTCATCGCCAGGAAAAAAGGCGACGGGACGGGAAGCATGCGTCCGAATTTTGAATCTGAGAGCGGCGTGCGCTTGTTGATCGAGATCCAGACCCAAAATCCAGCCGCGAAGCGACCGCAAGTGGAGATCAGCGAATACTTCAGCAAATCCAAAGGCGAAGTTGAAACCATTTTGGGTCATCAATTCCAATGGCGCACAGGCGGGCTGGTGGCAACCAGTCAAAAAATCTATAACCGCGTCGGGCGCATCACGGTGACTGGATTGGATAAAAAGGACAAGATCAACGTCAAGGTCGTGGATACCACCGGCGAAGACATCACACTTGCTTTGCCGTTATGGGCTGGGGTTCTCGAAAAGCAAAAAGCCCACGCGCTGATCGGGCGCAATCTGATGACAGCCGAACGATTTGACCGCCCCTTTGGAATGCCTTCTCTTCCGCTGTCACCCGACCCTGAAGCTGAATCGGTTTCAATGAGCGTGAGCATCCCCTGGAATATGTTGATTGGCGAGGGCTTACTCGCATACGGATTTCGCGCCGAAGCCACCCGCCTGACCGCGCATTTGATGAATGCGGTCATCCAAAACTTAAAAATGAACCGCGCTTTTTATCAACGCTATCATGCCGAAAAAGGCACAGGCATTGGCGAACGCAATGCACTGCACGGCTTCGCGCCCGTTGGGCTGTTCATGCAAGCCTTGGGCGTGACGATCCTTTCCTCCACAAAAGTAAAACTCGAGGGCAGGAATTTATTTCCATGGCCCGTGACGATTAAATACAAAGGTCTCACCGTTGTGCGTGGCATGGAGCAAACCGTTGTAACCTTCATTAATGGGGAAAGCATGATCGTGAAAGAAGAGCAATCTTGTATTATTGAGATATAACTCCCATTTCTATGACAATTGCAGCAAAGCGGCGACTCTTGTCGCTGCTTGCCTTATATGCGATCGTTCTTAAACGTTAATTTTTGTGGTATAAAAATTGTGGATTGAATATTAATTGTTTACAAGGGGAACGCAGGGAGGGAATCAGCGCTCGAAGAACAGAGAAAGGAGAATAACGATATGAAAAAGACCGTGATCGCGGCTGCATTGGGGTTAGAAACCACGGAGCATAACCTTTTCGCATACTGACGATAAGTTAATTTTGGGTCTTTTTAGGGCATTTTTTCTTTAAAGACGGGCTGATTTTATGCGGGTCAAGGAGAATGTCAAGAAATTTATTTCGTTAAAGTTGAGGTTTATGTCCTCTCATATCACAAGTTTTGTCGAAAATATCAAGGTAAGTTCCTTCTCTGATTGGAATGTGTCTATTGCTCATGCGTTTTCGTCATTGGCAAATTCAATTTACTCGATAAAAGGAAGAGAACCGCATGGGACATTATAGGGATAGCGGGTAAAGGAAAGCGGGAAAAGCGAAGTTCATCCAAGGGGTTCGCCAACAATTCTACAGATTATGGCTGTACCAAATCTTATCCGGTTTTTACCCTAACTCGTATGTAACATTAATTACATAAAATATAAAGTGTAATAAATATTGCATTTTCTT
>DATEDD010000346.1:0-2908 GCA_035286565.1 Anaerolineales bacterium | reverse complement strand
CTTGCTGAAAGACCATGCCGATCTTTGGCTGCTGGCGGTGAATGAAATGCACCACCCCCGTTGTGGGCTGTAATAGATTTGCAACCGCCCTCAGTAGGGTGGTCTTGCCGGAACCCGATGGGCCGAGGAAACAAATAAATTCGCGCGGACAAACTTCGAATGAAATATCATCGAGCGCGCGTAATCCTCCATTGCTGTCAGGAAAAACAACGGAGAGGTTTTGGACGGTGAGAATGGGTTTGGTGGTCATCTAAGTTTCCATGTCATTGCGAGGAGCGTTCTTGTTCTTCCCTGGCACCGTCCGCCAGGGCAGGTGTGCGACGAAGCAATCTCCTATAAAGTTGAAGATTGCTTCGTCGGGAAGTACACCCTCCTCGCAATGACATATGTTGTTAAGGCACAAACTCATTCGTGAATGCCTTGCTCAAATCCAACGGCGCGGGGATCAATTCCATTTTTACCAAAAGATCATTCATGTTTTCCCAGGCTTGCGGGTCTGAATAACCGATTTTCTCTGCTTTCCAAAATTCAATGGATGTTTGCAGGATTTGCAATTGGACAACCTTGTCTTGATCGGCAAGATTCTCAACGAATTTCAAACTGATCGTATAAGCCGCATCGGGATTTGCAATCGTATCTGCAATGCCTTTGGCAAATGCGCGCGCCATGCTTCGCACAAGCTCAGGCTCATTCTTGATCGTCAATTCACTTGAAAGGATGCCGTTGGCGGTCAACTGCACATAATCTGCCACGCGCAACTCGTTCACTTCATAACCCAGCGATCTTAATACGATCGGTTCATTCGCCACGTAACCAACCACAATATTTTTTTGTTTCGCTGCAAACGCTTCCACCTGATTGAACCCAATGGCATCTATCTTCACATCTTCAGGCGTGAGTCCTGCAGAAAAAAGTAAGGCCTGCAAACCAATGTAATTCGCGCCGAACAAACCCGGCAGACCGATCGTCTGTCCGCGCAGGTCGGTAGGTTCATGGATGTTCAACTCAGGCGCAGAGATGATCGAAATTGGAAATTGCTGATACCAGGCAAAGGTGTAAACCACGGGCAACCCCTGTGAACGCGCCAGTAAAACCTGCTCACCTGAAGCCAGCGCAAAGGGCAGTTCGCCCGCGCCCACCAACGCCACACCGTCAGTCTCGAAGGAATAATCAAATTCGAGTTCGATCCCCTCCTCGGCAAAATAACCTTTATCCACCGCGACATAGAACGGCGCGTATTGAATATTTGGGATATACCCCATAGGCAATTTGACGCGGCGCGTGCGGACAATATCAGCTTCATTACCGACCTGTATATTGCCGCAAGCCGAAAGGCTGAGTGCCAGCCCAAGCATGAGTAAAACTAATTTCTTAAACATTTTGTCTCCTTTGAATTTGCCTCGTCGTTGTGAGGAGGGCGCAGCCCTCGCAATGACGGGTTATTATTTCTGCCATTTCAAAAATTTTCTTTCAAGCAAAGTCACCGCACCATATAGTGACAAGGCCAGTACGATCAGCGTGAAGACTGCCACAAAGACCATGGACGTGTCATATTGAAAATCACCAAGCTGCAAAAGGAAACCGAGTCCCTGCTCTACGTCCACCAGTTCGCCGACGATTGCGCCGATCACGGATAGGGTAGCGCCGATTCTTAATCCGCCAAGCAGCACAGGCAGTGAAGCAGGGAGTTCCAGTTTCAGCAGAATCTGCAAGCGTGTGGCACGGATGGAATGCATCAGGTCATACAATGCGGACGGCACAGCGCGCACGCCAACCACTGTATTCACCAAAACGGGGAAGAACACGATCAAGGCGCAGATGACAACCTTCGAGAGAATCCCATCCCCAAGCCAGATGACCAGCAAGGGCGCAATCGCCACAACGGGAATGGCCTGGCTTGCCACAAGATACGGTGAAAGGATTTTTTCAAGCGAGCGTGATTTTGCAAGCATATAACCCGTGACTGTGGCAAAGGCGATGCCGGATAGTAAACCTAGGACGATCTCCGCCAGAGTAATCCGCGTGTGATAAAGCAGGCTTCCATCCATGAGCGCTTTGACGAAGCGCGCCCAAACGTCTGCGGGTGCCGGCAGGATGAAACGCGGCAATTGGGTCACTTGCACAGTCAATTGCCAGGCCAGCAAAGCAAAGACAATCGAGAGCAACGCAGGCAGGATATTTTGAACACGCTTGAATACGGACATAAAAAATGCGCCTCGCTTGTGTCAACAATCGGGGCGCAGAGACAGGACAAGGCGGAGTCAGAGGCGAATATCATGCCAGATAAAAAATCCCGAAAACAAGAATCGTTTTCGGGGCATGAATCCACACAGACCGCGCAGGTCCGCGTCACCTTCTTCTATCCAGACTATACTGTCGGCCTTGGAATTACACCAAGTCATGCGCAAAGCGCTCGTGGGCTGTACCACCGATCGGGAATTTCACCCTGCCCCGAAGGTTAAATATTTTGTTGCTGTGATTATAATGCATATTGTAGGGACACAAGTTGACTCCCTGCAAAAAGGTAATCTTACTCTACCGGAAAATGCGAAAGTTTAATATAATCGACACATGTTCAGAAAAAACACCAAACACCAACAACCCGCACCGATTATGGAACTTGGAGGCGAAGATGACAACTAAAACTTTTAACCTCAAAAAAGCTTGGGAACAGGTCAAGAAAGAATCCATTGAGAACAAACTTAAAAAGACTCCTTATCCTGCTTCTGTTGTAAAGGCGAGAGAGCTTTTGTTGGTTGCCCAAGATTTGTTGAGTAAATACGAATCGGAAAAATCAATAAAAACACGAGAAATTCTTGCGAGTTCTTTTGAAAAGACAATGAAACAGTACAAGCAGATGATAAAAACAACCGACTAAAATTTGCTATTAATTTCAAAACAAAAATCC
>DATEDD010000345.1:0-8121 GCA_035286565.1 Anaerolineales bacterium | reverse complement strand
CATCTTCTCATTGATCTCGACAAAGCCGCGGTCACTGATCTTGACGCCGACTTCTTCAAGGCCGAGTCCTTTGGAATTGGGACGGAACCCGATCGCGACCAAAGCCTGATCCGCTTCGAGGGTTGTTTCTTTGCCCTCAGCAGAAACCTTCACCTTTACGCCCGTCTTCGTGGCTTCCACTGATTCCACTTTATGCCCAGCCAAAGTTTTAATACCGCGCTTCTTGAATTCCTTATCCAGTTCCTTTGATATCTCTTCATCTTCCAATGGGACAATGCGCGGCAACATTTCGACGATGGTTACTTCCACACCGTATGAATTCCACAGGGTGGCGAATTCCACACCGATCGCACCCGACCCAATGATGATGACCGACTTGGGCAATTTATCCTGCAAGATGGCTTCCCAATAGGTGACAACTTTCTCACCATCCACTTTCCACGCGGGGGGAACCGCCGCGCTTGCGCCTGATGCAACAATAATATTCTTTGCCTTGAGTTCCGTTACTTTGTTGTCTTTATCAGTAACAGAGATTGTGTCTTTTGATTTGAACTTTGCCTCCCCCATGAAAACGGTGATGTTGTTCTTCTTCATCAAGAAGCCAACGCCTTTGGTCAGCCTGTCTGAATTCTGCCGTGAGCGTTTGACTGCCACGCCATAATCCAGTTTCAGGTTATCCATTGTGAAGCCGAATTCCTTACCACGCTCGCGCAGAGTGTGGGCGATCTCTGCATTCCGCAGCAACGACTTTGAAGGGATACATCCTACATTCAAACATACACCTCCAAGCCATTGCTTGTCCACGATTGCGACTTTCTGTTTAAGTTGCGCCGCGCGGATCGCAGCTACATAGCCCGCAGGACCGGCGCCGATAACGACGACATCAAAATTTTCTGACATGAATTAACTCCAGGATTCGTTTTACAGAGTGCCGCATAAATAGCTAAACCAGAATTATGATTTTACTCGTAATTTCTTCCAGTAAGTTTAGTAATTTATGCAACAAACGGTAGTTATAAACCGCGATACACTTCGCGCCGATGGCGGACGTGATGCACGATAATTTGTCTGATCGTATGTTCGACTTCGTAGATGATGCGATAATCACCCACTCGCAAACGATACAATTGTTCAGCGCCTTCGAGCTTGAGAGACTGACGTGGAAACGGTTCGTTTTCCAATGCTTCGATGCGCTCAAAGACTCGCGCAAACATTTTGCGAGGCAGAGCGCGCAGGTCTTTTTCGACCGCAGGCTTAAGAATGACGCTGTAAGAGCCCATCTTTTTCCAGTCGTTGTTTCACCTCTTTTAGTGAGATGGGCTTTTCATCGCGGCGTTCCGCTACGATAGCGAGATCGTGCAGGTCTTCCAGCAGTTTTTCATACTGCTTGAGCGTCATGAGCACGCCTGTTTTTCTGCCTTTTTCGTCAACGATAAATTGTGTCTGTGTGATAACCATGACAACTCCTTTCGCAACAATTGTACTACTCTTATCAAACAGACAACTACAACCAGCGCCTCACCCTTGACCTGTAGCCTGCGTACTGCTCTTTGAATTTTTTCTCCAGATAGGCTTCTTCCCGCTCAATGACAAGACGATTCATGGTCACAACGTAGAAAGGCGCTATCAAGATTCCCCAGTAAACTCCTGAGTTCAGTGGCAAGCCAATCACCATTAACAAAAATCCCAGATAAATTGGGTTGCGCGTAAAGCCATACACGCCAGATACTACCAGGCTTTTGACCGAACCATGCGGGTCAAGTGTTGTGCGCGCCTTTCTAAATTCGATGAATGTACCCACGCCTAACAGAAACCCAATGAAGGTTAACGCAAAACCAGAGTTGCGTAAAAAAACAGGCACTGCAAATGGAATTTGAACAAACCTTCCGAGCAATATTGCAACGATAATAAAAAGCAAAGCCACGATAGGCGGATGAACATTTTTATTGATATTTGGTTGGTCCTTTTGTTTTTCGGACATGCCTGCTAGCTCCAATTCTCCAGCGTCTCTTTGACCTTCGCCAAAAACCAGTCTGCGGACGCGCCATCTAAAATGCGGTGATCAAATACAAAGGACATGTAAACCATTGGGCGAATTGCGATTGCATCATCAATAACTACCACGCGCTTTTGCACCGCGCCGATCCCGAGGATACCGCATTGCGGTTGATTGATGATAGGGAACGCAAACAATGATCCGCTAATGCCGTGATTGGTGAGCGTGAATGTCCCGCCTTTGACTTCATCGGGTTGCAATTTTTTGTTTCGCGCACGGTTGGCAAGATCATTCACAGAACGTGCCATCGCCAGAAGTGAGTGATTATCTGCGCCTTTGATGACGGGTACGATCAATCCTTCTTCGCCAAGTGAAGTTGCCATACCGATATTGATATTTTTATGAATCAACACGCCTTCATCACTCCACGAAGAATTGACGATCGGGAACGCCTTCAATCCCGCGACAATCGCTGTCATGAAATATGCCGTGAAGGTAAGGTTAACTCCATCCTTTTCAAAAGCAGACTTATTCGCGGCGCGATGCTTTGACACACGGGACATATCCGCTTCCATAACAGTCAACACATGCGGTGAAGTCCGTTTGGACATGACCATGTGGTCGGCAATCGATTTGCGCATGGTGGTGTGTTTGATGAGTTGGTCGCCATCAACAGCGACGACAGACGGAGGACGATGGACGATGGTCTGCGGTCCACGGTCTGTTGTCGTCTTTTTGCCACTTTCCACAAATGCCAACACATCATTCTTCGTAATACGTCCATTCAAGCCTGTGCCTTGGATTTGAGATAAATTCACGCCATGTTCTGCGGCGATCTTTGCAACGACAGGGGAGATGAATCCAAGATCATTGTGGGTGGTGGGTAGTTGGTGGTGGGCAATAGGTTGTGGATCAAACGACTTTTGACTTTCGACTTTCGACTCTTTGCCACTGTCTACTGTCAACTGTCCACTATCTACTACTTCTCCCGCCACACCAATAATTGCCAACAACTCTCCCACCTTCGCGGCTTGACCTTCCTGTGCAACGATTTGTAAAACCGTTCCCGAAGCAGGCGCAGGAATTTCGGTATCTACTTTGTCTGTGTTAACTTCAAGCAGCGGCTCCAACTCTTTGACGAAGTCGCCAACCTGTTTTAGCCATTTTGTGACTGTGACCTCGTCAACGCCCTCGCCGAGTCTTGGAACGAGTACTTTAGTTGCCATAATTATTCCTCTTTGAACCGCGAAGAGCGCAAAGGTCGCTTAGAAAAAACAAATGGGTTTTCTTCGCGTTCTTAGCGTGCTTTGCGGTTAATAAATCTCTGGATAAGCCGAAGGATCAACGTCATTCATCATTTTATACACCGCATCAAATACCGTTTCCGCGTTTGGCTTCGACCAATAATCACCATCCGAGCCATAGGCGGGACGATGCGCTTTGCCAGATAATGTCCTCGCGGGAGAATCCAGGTGAAAGTAGCCGCCTTGCTTTTCGATGACTTCCTGCATCATGTAGGCGGTTGTTCCACCAGGCATATCTTCATCCACGAACAACACACGGTTTGTTTTCTTGAGTGACTCTACGATCTTGCTGTGGATATCAAATGGCAAAAGCGATTGCACATCAATCACTTCGATTTCGATTCCAACTTTGCTGAGTTTGTCGGCGGCTTCCATGACAATGCGGCAACACGCGCCGTAGGTCACCACCGTCACATCTTTTCCTTCGCGGATGATTTCAGGCACGCCCAACGGCAATGTCATCTCGCCGATATTGTCTGGCAGGCGTTCTTTGACGCGATAGCCATTTAGCACTTCAACAACAATTGCGGGCTCGTCTGATTTCAACAGTGTGTTGTAGAAGCCAGCGGCGCGAGTCATATCACGTGGAACCAGGACATACATGCCGCGCACAAGGTTGAGTATGCCAGCCATCGGTGAGCCGGAATGCCAAATGCCTTCGAGTCGATGCCCGCGTGTGCGCACGATGACAGGCGCTTTTTGTCCGCCCGCGGTGCGCCAGTGAAGCGTAGCCAGATCATCAGACATAATTTGCAGTGCATATAAAACATAATCAAGATATTGAATTTCAGCAATGGGTCGCAGTCCGCGCATGGCCATGCCAATTGCCTGACCCAAAATTGTCGCTTCACGGATGCCCGTATCGGTCACACGCAGTGCGCCATATTTTTCCTGCATGCCTTTGAAACCCTGATTCACATCGCCGAGTTTCCCAACGTCTTCGCCGAACGCGATCAGGCGCGGCTCACGCGCCAGCGCGGCATCGAACGCGGCGTTTACAATATCAAACCCAAACATCGTTGGCGAATTTTCAGAATAGATGGGCATGATCTCTTCCACTTTCAATGCGGTTCCAGAATACAAATGCGAACCGTAGCGTTCCAAATTAATTTTGTCATTCTCGTTCTTCCATTGGATGAGGATTTCCTTTGAGGGATTCGCTTCGTCGCGCAGGATTCTCAACGCTTCATGTGCGGCGGCATGGATATCA
This sequence comes from Anaerolineales bacterium, assembly GCA_035286565.1. Classification (GTDB taxonomy): domain Bacteria; phylum Chloroflexota; class Anaerolineae; order Anaerolineales; family Villigracilaceae; genus Villigracilis. Next base: position 3,611 of record DATEDD010000345.1, on the reverse strand, counting down.
CGCCTCGCTATCGACGGGACGTTTGCCAGCCGATCCTTGAGCATTCTCAACTCTGACGTATGATTCGAACTGCCAGCGATCTCATCGAGCATGTCCATCACTTGATTGCGTTCATCAATGATCGGAGAGAGAAATGCATCCCATGCGGATTTGCGGAATCCCTCCACAGTTTCGCAGTCTGCTTTTTCAACAGAGGCAAGCTCGGGGTCGGAAATGACGCGGCTGTCTATCATCCACTTACGCAGACGAGTCATACAGTCAAACTCTTCTTCCCACTTCAATCGCTCGGCTGTCTTATATCGCTCGTGACTGCCCGAAGTGGAATGTCCCTGCGGCTGGGTCACATCAATGATGTGAACGAGCGCGGGGATGTGATACTCGCGCGCGATTTCGGCGGCGCTGAGATAGGTTTCAACGAGCGCGGGATAATCCCACGCGTGGACAGTGTAATGATCGTAGCCGCGCTCGATTTTTTCAGGTGGCGCGCTGGGGTCACGCTCGAAGCCTTTGAGCAGTGTGCCGATATTTTCCTTGACCATTTGAAATTGATTGGGGACAGAGATGCCATAGCCATCGTCATAGATCGTGATGATGGCGGGCGCTTTGAGCACGCCAATGGCATTCACCGATTCCCAAAAGAGACCTTCAGCCGTTGACGCGTTGCCAATGGTGGCGAAGGTGACTTCATCACCGTTGATCGAAAAATCTTTTTGATCGTCCAGTTCTTTGAGATTGCGATAAACAACAGACGCATACGCGAGACCGACCGCACGCGGCATTTGTGCGGCAGTGGGCGAAACATCCGCCGCGGTGTTATACATTTTTGTTTGCGCGCGCCACGTGCCGTTGGGATATAAATTGCGCGACGTAAAATGCGCGTTCATTTGCCGACCTGCGCTGGCGGGGTTATAAGTGACATCTGCGTGAGAGTATAACTGGGCAAAAAATTCTGGAATGCTCATCACGCCAAGCATGAACATCCAGGTTTGATCGCGATAATAGCCCGAGCGCCAATCCCCTTTGCGAAAGGCGCGGGCAATGGCGAGGTTGGCAACTTCCTTGCCGTCGCCGAATATGCCAAACTTGGCTTTGCCGCTCAAGACTTCGCGTCTGCCAATCAGACTCGCCTGCCGCGATTGATAGGCGAGTCGATAATCTTTGATTATTTCTTCTTTATCGAGGGGAAGCGCAATAGAGCCCTTCTTTTTGGGCATGTATCTCTCTCCTGAATTGGATGTATTAAGGGGGATTATAACGGAAAAGGATGAAGGATGAATGAATGCGTAATATGTGTAGGGACGACCCGTCAATGTCATCGTAAATCACGTTATGAAAAGGGAGGGTCGCCCTGTATATGGTGATGTTGCCAATTTCAGGGCGACCCGCCCATTGCCAACGGTGACGAATTTGGTGCAATGTCACATTACCAGACGTGGTTATGGTTAATCCTTGTTGGGTCGCCCCTACATGAATTTACTTTAATCCCTCCGCCACGATCTCTGCAACATCCTTCACCTGAATATTTCCCCCATCTGCTTTCGATGCGTCGCTCATCATCGTCAAACAGAATGGACAGCCCACCGCAACCGTCTCAGCGCCCGTGGATTTTGAATCAGCAAAGTGAATAGTTTTACTTTACCATCCCCATTCTCTTCCCAGCTTCGTAGATCACATCCATTGCTCGCTCGATTTCACCTGGCTCATGCGCCGCAGTCACAGTGGCTCGCAGGCGCGACATGCCTTCCTGCACGGCAGGAGAGACAACAGGCAAAACGAACACGTCTCTTTCCTGGCATTGTTTCGTGAGTTCAAAAGCACGTTCATCTGTTACACACAACACAGGCACAATGGCTGTTTCGGTAAGCAAAGTGTCAAATCCCATACCTTTCAAACCGCCAATGAATTGTTTGGTATTTTCATTAAGTCTTTCAATGCGCCAGGGTTCATCCAATATGACCTTGAAGGCTTCGTTGGCAGCGGCGGCTTGCGCGGGCGGCAGGGCAGCCGAGAAGATGTAAGCCCGGCTTCCGTGGCGTAGATAATTGATCATCTCTTTCTTCGCGGCTACGTACCCGCCGACGGAGGGGATGGTCTTGCTCAGTGTGCCCATTTTGATGTCAATTACATCACCCATGCCGAAATGCTCTTCGATGCCCGTGCCTTTTTTGCCGAGCACGCCCACAGAGTGAGCCTCGTCGATCATCAGCCAGGCATTGTATTTTTTGCTCAGTTCCACGATCTTCGGCAGGTCAATAATATCGCCATCCATGCTGAAGACAGAATCCGCAATGACCAGTTTAGCAACATCGGCCGGCGCATTTTTGAGCAAGCCTTCGAGATGCTCCATGTCATTGTGGCGGAACCGGCGGAACTCCGCGCCCGACATGAGACAGCCATCCACGATCGAGGCGTGGTTGATCTTGTCTGAAAAGACATAATCGCCGCGGCCCATTAAAGTGGAAATAACGGTCAGGTTGGTCACATAACCGGAGGTGTACGTGACCGCGGCTTCCGTATGCTTGAAGTTCGCAATCGTTTCTTCCAATTCAGTGTGCAGGGTCAAGGTCCCTGCCAGCGTGCGGACGCCGTTGGTGCCCGTTCCCCATTGGTCAACCGCCTTCTTGGCCGCCTCGTTGATCCTCGGATGCCCGACCAGCCCCAGGTAGGAGTAAGAGGCGTACATCCCCATGATCCGCCCGTTGACTCGCACCCGCGCCCCGTCCAAAATTTCCTGCACAGGCTGGTTGTAAAAATAGTAATTGTGTTCCTTCAGCGAATCCACGCGCGCCTGTAATGCGGCGATGCGCCTGGTAGTGGCATTATCAATGTTATGCATATCCATTTAAGAGCCTCCAAAGCAGAATGGTGTAAGTTTAGTCGAGGGAAAAGTTTCTGTCTAGTTGATGCGCGAAGTATGGAATTATTCTCCCACAAGTTTTCTCAATTCATCTTCGTCAAGCACTTTCACTCCTAATGATTGCGCCTTAGCCAGTTTTGAGCCGGGGTTTTCGCCCAGCACAAGATAACTGGTTTTCTTGCTGACACTATCTATTACTTTGCCGCCGTTGTTTTCGATGAGTTCCTTCACGCCCTCACGTGATAAAGTGGGTAGCGTGCCTGTCACCACGAAAGTAAATCCTGTTAAAGTCCCATCTTTTTTCTCGATTTTAGATTTACCTTCGGGCCAAACTCCTGCTGACTTGAGTTTTTTCAACACTTGTTTGTTGAATGGAAATGAGAACCAATCCACAATCGATTCGGCAATGTTAGGACCTATTCCTTGAATTTGCATCAAATGCTCAATTTTAATTTTTCCTAATTCATCCAAGTCGATGAAATTTTGTGAAAGGTCTTTCGCCATAACTTCCCCAACTCCATGAATACCAAGCGCGGTAAGTAAGCGGCTCAAGGATTGAGTCTTCGATTTAGTTATGGATGCCAGTAAATTATCGGCAATTTTGCCTGGAGGTTCAGATTTAGTTTTTCGATCTTTCTTTGTTACTGCTTCAAGAATATCTTCCTTTGTCAACTTATAAATATCGGCGACATCTTTCACTTTATTTGCTTCAATTAATTTTTCGACAATTTTGATGCCTAATCCTTCAATATCC